>NZ_JADBTR010000121.1:0-22049 GCF_020246065.1 Microcystis sp. M144S2 | reverse complement strand
CCTTAAATATTGGAAGAAAGGTAGTCGGAGAGGCCGCCTTTAGCGGGAATCCGATAGAGAGGTTCGTAGTTAACCCAGTACGGGTCAAAGCGTACAAAGCTAATTCTAGATGCAATATTTGCGTACAGAATTAGTAACTATTCTATTATCGAAAATTTGGGTTGAAAACCCCGTCCTTTGAGGACGGCTTTAAGCTACAATGGAAAAAGCGATAACCAAGCTAAAAACTGAACCCTGACCACAGATAGTAGGGGGTTTCGTTCAGAAAAGAATTCAAATTCGGCCTTGAACGAGTAAAACTTTCTAGGAAATAAGGTTGAACATGAGATTTTTTCGACTTGTTCAAAGTGGCCGTCCGGCATTCGGACACTCAAAACGGACGGGTCGAAAGTGTCAGACTTAAGCAATTAAGCGTTTTTCGCTATCTGCGTCAACCCCATTGACGCGACCATCCTAAAAAAGTGGCGTGGTGAGCATGTCAATAACATTGTCTTTGAAAAACCCATTTTAGGAGTTGCCCATGTCATCCTCATCCCTACCCATTAAACCGGCTGTACTGGTTGTCATCATTGGTGAAACCGTCTTGCAAGACCGCATGATCAAGCTGCTGCAAGAGTTAGGCGTAACTGGCTATACCCTCTCGCAAGCCCAGGGCGCAGGTCGCCACGGCAACCGCCAGGGAGATATGGTCGGTTATAACACCAATATTGAGATCAAAACCGTTGTCTCGCAGGAAGTCTCGGAGGCGATCTTCTCTGGTCTCGTCGAGTATCAAGCTAATCATGCCTTAATCGCTTTCCGACAAAATGTCGAAGCGTTGACTGGGTTTGAGATAATTTGATTCGTCACTAACCCCGCCCTAAAAGGGACGGGGCTTGCCTAGACCAATTTAGGCGACGCAAGTAGAGACTACCGCATCGAGACACAATCTGGCACAGACTTCCGAATACTTCCCTAGTTCGGATTACCTCTAAGCTTTATTGGTAAAGCGTTGTTAGACAAGACATCTTGATTGTGTTGCGGTAAGGGACTTTAACTTCACTCTTAAGGATTATCTCCATGGCAAGAGTTCCTGTTATCTCAAAAGACGGAAAACCGTTGATGCCCACCAAACCCAGTCGGGCTAGACGGTGGATTAAGGAAGGAAAAGCTATCGGTAAATTCAACGACTTAGATAGGGCTGGCTGAATAAATCTAAAAACCTTGTTGGATAAGGCTTTTAGACTTTTTTCCCCTCAAAAAGTGCCTACCATTGGAGTGATCGGGGGTAAAATTCCTGGACTTTTTCCCTGAAAATTAGGTAACTGACTACCTCAAAATCGGTAAAACCCTACACCCCACACCCCACACCCCACACCCTGCCCCCACGAAAAACTTTTTCAGCAGACCCTAGATATTTTCTATGTCCAGCTAACCGATGAACCTTCCGATAACAAAACCCAACCGATTGCCATTGGTATTGACCCGGGTAAATTATTCTCTGGAATTGGCGTTCAATCCTCTCTTTTTACTCTTTGGAAGGCTCACTTAGAACTTCCTTTTAAGCGAGTAAGAGAGTGCCTAGACAATCGCTGCTTAATGCGAAGAGGACGTAGAAAAAGACGGATTAACCGCCAACTTCCCTTTAATCTAAGAGCGCATCGACAAAAACGATTTTCAAATAGAAGACAAGGAAAATTAGCTCCCTCAATCAGAGCTAATCGTCAACGTCGAGCGAAGTCGAGTCGTTTCTGAACTAACCAAAATCTATCCAATTACTGACATTTACTTTGAGTATGTCAAAACCGATATTGATCTAACTTCCAGTAGAAAAGGAGCTAAGTCTGGAAAAGGTTTCTCGCCAGTTATGGTCGGACAGAAATGGGCTATTGAGCAACTATCTCAGTTTGCAACAGTCCATACTCGCTTTGGTTGGCAAACCTCTAATCTCAGAAAATATTTGCGACTAGAAAAGTCCAAAAATAAAGGAAAACAATCACCAGAAAGTCATGCTAACGATGGCATTGCTAAGAGGGAGGGAGCATCTCACCTTTGTAACCCCTAAATCAGGTTTTTATGTCAAGCTATTTTGAAAGCCTTGCTAGAAACCAGTTTTAGGGACAAGTATAATTACTCACTTGCATAAATGAGATACTCCCAAAGAGGGATATTTATGAAGTGGAATCTGACCTGCGGAATGTTGGATATAATCTAATTATGTACTAAAAACAGGAAATTCATGACAAATATTCACTCGATCATCGGTATATTCCCCTCCAATGAAGAAGCAGACATAGTTGTAAGGTGGTAAACGACGTAAATGTGGCTCTACCACAAGACATGGGTTCCGTAAAGGAGATTTAATTTCTTCTCCCAAAGGAATTGGTTATGTTAGTGGAGATACCGAAAAACAGCTATCTGTAAGCGATGCCAATGGTCAACAATTGGGACAGATAACTGTTAGTAAGATTCAGTTAATTCGTCGTTCTAACGGTTTAATTGTTTCTCACTAACTTATGTAAAGCCGCCCTCCGCTATCGCTAAAGGGCGGGGTTTCAGACCCAGTTTTTCGATGAAAGCCCTGTTACTCTACCCTAAGTTTCCCCAGTCTTTCTGGTCTTACGATCGCTTTATGGAAATCGCGGGACTGAAAGCCACCATTCCACCCCTCGGCATCATTACTGTCGCCGCCCTCCTCCCCCAAAACTGGGAGATTCGATTTTATGATCGCAACGTCAATCCTGAAACAGAAGCCGATTGGGAGTGGTGTGAGTTGGTTATCCTCTCTGCCATGTTAGTCCAGAAGCCAGATTTTCAAGCTCTGATTCAAAAAGCCGTGCAGTTAGGCAAAAAAGTCGCCGTTGGCGGTCCCTACCCCACCTCTGTCCCCCAGGATGCCCTGGATTCTGGAGCGAACTATCTCATTTTGGATGAGGGAGAGTTAACCGTTCCCCTGTTTTTGGAGGCGATCGCTCAAGGGCAAAGCCAGGGAATTTTCCGCTCTGGGGACAAGCCAGACGTGACCCTCAGCCCCATCCCCCGCTTCGACCTGCTTCAGCGAGACGATTACTTAATGATGGCAGTGCAATTCTCTCGCGGCTGTCCTTTTAACTGCGAATTTTGTGACATTATTTCCCTCTACGGGCGCAAACCTCGTACTAAAGAGCCGAGTCAGACTTTAGCCGAGTTGCAGACTCTCTACGACCTAGGCTGGCGCGGTTCGCTGTTCATCGTCGATGACAACTTTATTGGCAATCAGCGCAACGTCAAACGCTTTCTCAGAGACTTGATTCCCTGGATGAAGCAGCACGACTATCCCTTCACCTTTATTACTGAAGCCTCGGTCAATTTGGCAGAGGATGATGAATTGTTAAGCCTGATGGCTGAGGCGGGGTTTTATTCTGTATTTCTGGGGATTGAAACTCCTGACCAAGATAGTCTGCAAGTGACGCGCAAACTGCAAAATACTCGCAATCCACTGGTGGAAGCCTGTCGCAAGATTAATGCAGCCGGTTTGCTAATCTATGCTGGATTTATCTTGGGGTTTGATGGAGAGCGCTCTGGTGCGGGGGAAAGGATTCAAGCCTTTGTGGAAGAAACCAGTATTCCTCAGCCCATGTTAGGAATTCTCCAATCTTTGCCGAATACGGCTCTTTGGCATCGTCTCCAGCAAGAACAGCGTTTAGTTGAGGGTGACAGCATCCATCCGACGGGAGATCAGAATAGCTTGATGAATTTTATCCCCACTCGCCCGATTGCCGAAATTGCCAAAGAGTATGTCGAAGGCTTCTGGACGCTGTACGAACCCAGCCACTATCTCCGACGCTGTTTCCAACAATGTCTCGGTCTGGGTTTGCAGTCAAAACACAAGCAAACCATGCAATTTCCCGTGGGTAAGGGGTTACGGCTAATTACCCAGTTAATCTGGCATCAGGGTATCCGCCGAGGGGACATTCGGGGACAGTTTTGGCGGCAATTATGGACGATTTGGCAAAAAAAGCCCCAAGTTCTCAATCTCTATTTAGGTCTGTGCGCGGCGGGAGAACATTTTTGGGAGTACCGGGCCTTAGCCAGAGAACGGATTACTCAACAACTAGGCTACGATCCCTTAGAAGTTTCTGGTCGTCCCAACCAGAACTCATTCTGACTCGATAGGGAGGATTGGATTGTATGGTCAAGAGATCGCTCCAGGCCTCCCCTTCGGGAATTAAACAGGCTAAACGAGCCTTTGCGCTCAAGGGGTGGACTCAGGAAAATCTAGCAGGGGAAGTGAACTTAAAGACCCGCCAGCCGATTTGGCGGTTTTTCACAGGAAAACCCGTTGATCGCCAGGTTTTCCTGGAAATTTGTTCGATTCTGGATTTGGATTGGCGGGAGATTGCCCTCGCTCCGCCCGCAGAATTTCCTGAACCAGGAGAACTGGCGAAAACTAATATTGATGCTCTGGTGCAAGAGGTGCGAGCGCAACGCCTGGACACCATCCAAAACCAGTGCGGCATCTTGCAGTTACTAGACATCAGCCATCCAGTCAACATTGATGACATCTATGTGGATGTCAATATTTTGGCGGAAATTGCCAGTCAACAGTGGGTGGAGATTGCCGATTGGCAAAACTTGGGTCCTGCTGAATTCGATCGCGTCGGTTTGGGAGAGGTTGAGCAGAAGCAAATACCCGGAATGCAGGCTGTTGAAACTTACTCAAAGCTCAGAGTTTTGGGCAGGCCGGGGGTTGGCAAAACTACCTTTTTGCAACATCTGGCGATTCAGTGCAACCAAGGCGAGTTTGCCGCGAATCAAGTGCCGATTTTTATCTTATTGAGAGAATTTGCCGAGGAGTCCAGTCCCAGGGGTGAATTTAGCCTGTTCAACTACATCCGTCAGGCATTGCTCACCTCGGGAATTTCCAACCCGTCTGTGCTGGAAACCTTACTGCAAGCGGGCAGAGTCCTGCTGTTGCTCGATGGCATGGATGAAGTGCTCACCCAGGACATTACAGCAGTTCTGAGAGAAATTCGTCAATTCTCAGAAAAGTATCATCGCAATCGATTTGTAGTAACCTGTCGCACCGCTGCCCAAAAACTCCAGATTAGAGGTTTCACTGATGTAGAAATTGCCCCCTTTACCCAGGCACAAATCAGCACCTTCGCGCAAAAGTGGTTTGTGGCACTGAGCAAAACGACTGCTCAAGCGGGGCAGGAGCAGTCGGCTGAGTTTATGCAGAAGTTGGACTTGCCGGAAAACTGGCAATTTCGGCAACTGGTGGTGACACCTCTGTTTCTGCATCTCGCCTGCTGGGTGTTTCAGGGTCAAGGGAAATTTCCGAGCAAGCGGGCTGAGTTTTATAAACAAGGGCTGGATTTGCTGCTGGGTAAATGGGATGAAGCGAGAGGAGTCGAACGCGATCAGGTTTACCGGGGGTTTTTATTGCCCCAAAAATTGAGGCTGTTGAGCCAGCTTGCAGCAGTGACTTTTGAACAGGGGCAGTATTTTTTTGAGCAACGCACGATTGAGCAATACATTGGCGACTATTTGCGGAATTTGCCAGGTGCAACCCTCGAAGCAGAGGAACTCCAACTCGAAAGCGAAGCCATGCTGAAAGCGATCGAGGCACAGCATGGAATCCTCACAGAAAGGGCGCGAGGCATTTTTTCATTTTCTTATCTGGCATTTCAAGAATACTTCACGGCTCGAAAAATAGTTGCCAGCCATAATTTGCAGGCATTAGAACAAGCACTGGGAGGGTTGGTGAGTCACATCACCGATTCCCACTGGCGCGAAGTCTTCTTGTTAACGGCTGCCATGTTGCGAAGTGCAGATGCGCTGGTGCAGTTGATGAAGCAACAAATTGATGCCTTAGTCGCGCAAGACTCCTATCTGCAAGAGTTTTTGAGTTGGGCCAGCCAAAAATCCCAGCAGCTCCCAGACCAAACCAAAGTGGCGACCGCACGCGCATTTTACCTTGCCCTTGCCCAAAGCCCGCATACGGCAGATCGCTTTGCCTTAGCCAGCACGCTCGATCAGGGGATGTTTTTAGATGCGGCGTTGGAGAACTTGCTGGTAGAGTTTGCCATCGACCACAGTCAGGATTTTGCCTATGTCAATGCTTGTAGCGAGGCACTCAACAACATTCTGGTGATGGTTCTGGATGCTGGATTTTATAAGTCTTTGCAACAATTGAGAGACCAACTGCCACCTCCGAGTCAAAACCTGGAACGGCTTCAGCACTGGTGGCAGAAAAACTATTCTGCCTGGGTGGAACAGTTGCGGGGTGCGATCGCCAATTATCGCAATATTCATCATCCCTGGCAGTTTACGACTGAGCAACAGCAGCTGCTCCAACGCTACTATGAGGCCAATCAACTCCTGATCGATTGTTTGAATAGTAACTGCGAAATAACAGCCGCAATCCGGCAAGAAATTGAAGCCACGTTGCTGTTACCTCAAAAGGACTTGGAAGATCGGGAATGGCAAGGAGATTAAATTGATAGACCACTCATTTGGATTTTACGGGTTCGCTTTCTTTGGGATCATCCTGGCGCGATACTTTCTCGTGGCTGGGGGAACCTATTTGTTCTTCTATTCGCCCTTGAGTCAGTCCTTTGTCAATCACAACCTGCGGCATTGGTCTCCCTCTTGGCGATCGATTCAACAAGATATCACGCTCTCGGTTCTTTCGGCGGGGGTGTTTGCGCTGGCGGCGGCTTTCATCATGACAGGATACAGTTGGGGTATTACCCGCTTATACAGCCACCCTCAACAGTATGGGCTGTGTTATTTAGGGGTTAGTTATGGTGCTGTGTTGGTTCTCCAGGATGCCTATTTCTATTTCACCCATCGCTTGTTTCACCACCCGTCACTCTTTCGGTGGTTACACCAGGGACATCATCGCTCGCGCTATCCTACCCCGTGGACTTCGTTTGCCTTTGACCCACTAGAGGCGATCGTTCAGTCTCTCTTCCTGGTCGGCATTGTCTTTGTCCTTCCCCTGCATTTCATCACGTTAATTGCGGCACTCACCACGATGACGATCTGGGCAGTGTTAAATCATCTTGGGATCGATCGCTTGCCCTCCTCATTTCCCCATCATTGGTTGGGTCGGTGGTTTATTGGTCCTGCCCATCATTCCATTCATCATCGCAAGTACACCGTACATTACGGTCTATATTTCACGTTCTGGGACAAACTCCTCGGAACTCAAGACCCCGATTATGAGCAGAAGTTTGATGAGCGTCTGACGGGTAAAGTCGATGGAGTTTAACTCGTGTATCGTCCGTTACATTTTGTCTCGTATTCAAGCAATTCATACAGCCTCAATCAATTCACGCATCAAATCAAACAACCGCCTGTTACAGTAATGCCAAGAGCAGAATTATCAACTCGAATCAGGAAATTCAATCGCTATAGTTCGCCATACTATAGGATTTACAAAGCTTTTACCGCATAGCGTTGGAGGGAAAAATGACTTTAACTAACCGTAAACGAGCCGTGGGAATCTTCTCTAGCCATCAAGAGGCAGAGAAGGCACTGAATGGATTACGAGATGACGGATTTGCCATGAATGAGGTATCAATCATTGCCAAAGAGCCCGAACGACTGGAGCAGAGCAACCGGATTGGTGAGACACGAGTTCAAGAGCTTACCGAAACAAAAACAACTCATATTGACGAAGGAGCAAAGACTGGGGCAGCGGCAGGCGGAGCCATTGGAGGACTGACAGGCTTGCTGGTTGGGTTGGGCATATTGGCAATTCCTGGAGTGGGCCCCGTCATGTTGGCAGGGGCGGCTGCAACTGCGATCGCTACCACGTTAGCTGGCGGTGCAATCGGGACGGCTACCGGAGGTTTGGTAGGTGGTCTAATTGGTCTAGGAATTCCAGAAGATCGGGCACGAGTCTATCACGATTATGTGGTTCGTGGAGACTACCTGTTGATCGTGGACGGTACAGATGCTGACATCCTTCAGGCTGAAACAATTCTAAAGCGCCGAGGGATTCGCGAGTGGGAAATTTACAATGCCCTAGCAATTGAAGGCTATGTCGATCCTCCTGCTTCTCGTTTGTAAAATCGGAAATTATTAAAGGATTTGCATCATGAAAAAGATCACAACTTTAATCCTCAGCAGCCTTCTACTGATTGGAACTGTGGCTTGTGAGAACAACGCTAAAACTAGCACCAACGCCCCTTCTTCCACAGAGGAAACGGGGCAAGTTCCTGATACTAAAACAGTCCAAAAGAACCAAAGCGATGCGTCTAGTCAAGTGCGCCGAAATCAACTCAATTCTGATATTCGCGCTCGTGAGCAACGCAACAATCTAACTGGAGGAGATGCGGATCGCGCCAACAGTGACCTTTCCAGTGAAGTTCGCTCTAAGCTAGAAGCCAACATCCCGAAAGGGCAACTTACAGTTTCTGCTAAAGATGGAGCGGTAGTCGTCTCTGGAACCGTAGAAACTCAAGAGCAACTCGACAAAATTGACCCCTTGGCAAAACAAATCAAGGGTGTCAATAGCGTCAAAGTTAAAGCAAAAGTGGCGTTGTCAAATTGAAAGATGCTCCGAATCAGCTTGGAACTGAAATTACTTTGACTTGCCCTGAGCCAAGTCGAAGGGTAGCAAGGATTGCATTGCATCTTTCATATTCTAATCTGACAACGCCGCAAAAGTTGCGGGGAGCATCTCACCTTTGTAACTCCTAAATTAAGTTTTATGTCAAGCTATTTTGAAAGCCTTATCAGAAGCAAGTTTTAGCGACAAGCATAATTAGGGCTTGCATAAATGAGATGCTCCCAAGTTGCGCCAGCAGCTCCAGCTAAAAAGAAGTAAACAGAAGATAGCAACTGTAACTAACCTTGAAGACAAGGGGCTTAAGCCCCTTGTCTAATCATTGCTTTAGAACTTACGCATTGACAGAATTTCCGTAGTATGCCTTTGAACTTCAGACTATGGCTTCCAAGTTATTGAGGTCAAGGAAGTTGGATGCTAAATTATTGACAATAAAAGAGCGGATGACCTCAGTAAATAACTCCCTTTGTCAGGAATACCAATTAACAATTTGCGCTTTAAATCGGAGAAATTCTAACTGGGGTTTGCTGAATAATGGTAAAACCCTTTTAAAATAAGGCTTTTGACCTGTTAAAATCCGATGTTCATGCTGCGAAAATAGGATTAAGACCTTCAAAAATCTTGCATTATCCTTCTTTCAGTACATAAACTGGTACAAAAAAAAGAGGGCAACAAAGCCTGAAACGACCGGCTACTGACGACCGGCGACCGACTCCTAACCCCACCAACAAACTTTTTGCCGCCAACCCTATTTAGTTCCTAGTTCAACCGAGACTAACCGATTCACATGAGGAGCAAACAAACCCCGAAAGCCCTTGTCTTTAAGGGTATTCATGGTTTCTTTGGCAGCATACCAACTATCTCCTGTGACTGTCTCTGGTTTCAATCCCCAAGCTTTTACTTCGTCCAACATTTCTAAGAAATATTCATGTTTTGTCTGACCCTCCTGTTTATTAACGATTCGATAATTAACGGGAACTGACCTTCCTTTACAATCGGTATAATATCAGGTAACTGCGTTAATACCTTTGACTACTTTTTTGTGTTTACCACCAGTAAAAGTAATCGATTAACTCAGCTTTAGCTGGGTGACTATAAGGCTTGTCAATTACCATGTCGTCTGTACTGATTGTTCCTCCTTCAAGTTCGATTTGAGGAGCCACTTCATCAAACAAATCCTTGGGTGTATAGTTCTCTCGCCACAAGAAACGATTGACACTGTCATGAGATAAATTGCCCAGAATTTGAGCCAAACGAACACAGCTTATATATTTAGGTTCCCAGAGCAAAAATAGGGTGTAAATAGCCAGATTACATTGAGCAGTTGTTGGCTTCGTAATGTTTCTCATCAGTTGTTCTGTTATAAGAGATGCCCTTGTGTCAGGAAATCAAATCGGAGAGGGTTTTGTCAAGAGTCGAGAGAGAAATTGTATCTAAGACTAACAAAATTAGACCACCCACATTTAAGCCTTTTTGTCAATGCGTAATTTCTATGCTTGCAGAAACGGTATCGTTACATTTTGTGTCGTATTCAAGCAATTCATACAGACTCAATCAATTCATACAGTAAATCAAACAACCACCTGTTACAGTAACACCAGAAGCAGAATTGTTAGCT
Organism: Microcystis sp. M144S2; assembly: GCF_020246065.1. NCBI lineage: Bacteria > Bacillati > Cyanobacteriota > Cyanophyceae > Chroococcales > Microcystaceae > Microcystis > Microcystis sp. M144S2. The sequence goes on along the minus strand of NZ_JADBTR010000121.1, from coordinate 11,892 downwards.
CAACTTAGGTAAGCAGTTCTCAAATCCAACAAATTCAATAAGGAGAGCATCATGAGCTTAAAAGATAGAACCGAGGCAACCGCCAAAAATATCGAAGGTAAAGTTCAAGAAGCAGTAGGAGATCTGACTGGCGATCCCAAAGCTCAGGCAGAGGGCAAGGAAAAACAGGCAGAGGCAAAAGTTCGTCACACTATCGAAGATGTGAAAGATGAAGTCAAAAAAATTATTGATTAGTAGGTCGTTTGTCACAGCAACCGCCATTCAGACAAATGATTGAAACCCAGATTTCATCGGAACTCTTCCTCAAAAAATGGCTTCTTTCGAGACAGGTGAAATACTAGGACAAGGCGGCGTAAATAAACCCAATATTACCAGATATCTAGCTTCTCAAAGAAGTCGAATATCTCTCCCTCGGTAAACTTACGCCGTCAAAGACTAGAAAAATCTTTCTCGAAAGGGTCTAGACAGTAGTTGTTCATCATCCATGTATCATCGATTCATCAAATTCTTTTTTGGAGTTAAAATGATGTCACTTCAACAGATTCGTCGCTTTTTTGTCACCATTATTTTAACTATAATGCTGGCAATTACTATAGCTTTTGATTTTGGAACTACAAATAGTTGGGCTGCAACTTTACCCACCCAATCGCAGACTCAAATCGCAAGCATGAATCGAGCCAAGGCAGTTACGAAAAATATTGAAGGCAAAGCTCAAGAAGCGATTGGCAACATGACAGGCGATCCCAAAGATCAGATGATGGGAAAAGCCAAGCAAGTCGAAAGTCAGGCTCGTAACGCAGCAGAAGATATAAAAGACCAGATGAAGTTAAAAGGGCGGGCAAAAGCAGTCACAAAGAACATTGAAGGCAAAGCTCAAGAAGCGATAGGTAAAGCTACTGGCAACCGCCAAGATCAAGTTGCTGGAAAAGCTAAACAAGTCGAAAGCCAAGTTCGCAATGCAGTAGAAGATGTGAAAGATCAGGTTCAAGATATACTCAATTAAGGATCGATGACTGAATTTTCATTACTTTTCTCTAAATCAAGGAGGGAAATATGTTCGATCTCGTTTGGACTGCCGTTGTTATACTTTTCATCCTCTGGGTGTTAGGATTCTCCATTAACATTGGCGGCGGCTTAATCCACCTGCTTTTGGTTTTGGTGCTGATTGGCGTTGTCTACAACTTGTTTATGAGGCGACGGTAATTGTTGATTCTCGAACACAGAAAGGGTCAAAAAATCGGGAAAAAGCAAGAATCAAAGTAGCTAAGATTCAGGCTCGAATCACCGATAGCAGAAAAGACCATTTACATAAGCTAACCACTCAATTAGTTCGTGAAAACCAAACGATTGTGGTTGAGAATTTAGCCGTCAAGGATATGGTAAAAAACCCGAAATTATCTCAGGCAATATCTGACGTTAGTTGGGGAGAAATCACTCGACAATTAGCCTACAAATGCCGTTGGTACGGCAGAAATTACATCGAAATAGATAGATGGTTTCCTAGCTCTAGGCGGTGCAGTAATTGCGGGTATATTGCTGAGAAAATGCCGTTAAATATTCGAGAGTGGGATTGTCCAGACTGTGGGACTCACCATGACCGAGATATTAACGCCAGTAAAAACATTTTGGCCGCAGGGCTTGCGGTGTCAGTCTGTAGAGCGACCATAAGACCAGAACAGAGTAAATCTGTTAAGGCAGGTGCGAAAAATCCTTCGGGAAAGAAGCAGAAACCGTTCGGACTTCGGCGTGAGACTTCGGCGTGAGACTTCGGCGTGAGCTTTTGTCGAACGCTCAGTCGAACGCTGAGCTCACGGCCGAAGCCCACACCCCACACCCCACTTCCCCAGATATTGCATGGGTAAGATGCAAAAAGAAAAAAAACTGCGGCCAAAAAGGTGAGATGGAATACACTAAAAGTATAAGGTTATCAATTTTGCTATTTTCCAAGTTGCATCCTAGGCAACAGAATTGCAATTATCCCTCTCATTAGAAATTGGACGGTTTGCCCTGTGGTTTCATCACTTCCCAAGCCCAATGACTCTTTAACAACGGTTCCCCAGCGTTGTTCTGGGGCTTATGCCTTGATGGACAGTCTCAAACGTCATGGTGTTAAGCACATCTTCGGTTATCCGGGTGGTGCGATCCTGCCCATCTATGACGAACTCTACCGCTTTGAAGAGCGGGGAGAATTACAACATATTTTAGTGCGCCACGAACAAGCGGCCGCCCATGCCGCCGATGCCTACGCTAGGGCCACCGGCAAAGTGGGGGTCTGTTTCGGTACTTCCGGCCCCGGGGCGACCAATTTGGTGACAGGCATCGCTAACGCACATATGGACTCCATCCCGATGGTAATTATCACCGGTCAGGTGAGTCGGGCGGCCATCGGTTCCGATGCTTTCCAAGAAACCGATATTTATGGTATTACTCTCCCGATTGTTAAACATTCCTATGTGGCTAGAAATGCCCGGGAAGTAGCGAGAATCGTCGCTGAGGCCTTCCATATCGCCAGTACAGGACGACCGGGACCGGTTTTAGTCGATATTCCCAAAGATGTCGGTTTAGAACTATGCGATTATATCCCCGTCGAACCGGGAGATGTGAAACTAACCGGCTATCGTCCCACGGTTAAGGGCAATCGCCGTCAAATCGAGGCCGCTTTACACCTCTTGGAAACCGCCGAAAAACCTTTACTTTACGTTGGTGGAGGTGCGATCGCAGCGAATGCCCACGCCCAAATCGCCGAGTTTGCCGAGCGTTTTCAGTTACCCGTCACCACCACGTTAATGGGGATCGGTGCTTTTGATGAACATCATCCCCTCTCGGTGGGAATGTTAGGAATGCACGGCACTGCCTACGCTAATTTTGCCGTGACCGGGTGTGATTTATTAATTGCCGTCGGCGCTCGTTTTGATGACCGAGTAACGGGGAAATTGGACGAATTCGCCTCAAAAGCTAAGGTAATCCATGTGGACATCGACCCGGCGGAAGTGGGCAAAAATCGCTCCCCTGATGTGCCGATTGTCGGGGATGTGCGGGTAGTTTTAGAACAAATACTCCAAAAAGCCAGAGAATTTGATTATCCCACTAATTCCGATCGCACCCAAGCCTGGTTAGCCCAGATCGAGCGCTGGCGCCAAGATTATCCCCTGCAAGTACCTCGACCGGAAGGCCGACTTTCCCCCCAAGAAGTAATCGTTGAGGTGGGCCGTCAAGCACCCCACGCCTACTACACCACCGATGTGGGCCAGCATCAGATGTGGGCGGCCCAATTTCTCAAAAATGGTCCCCGACGTTGGGTTTCTAGCGCGGGATTGGGGACGATGGGTTTCGGTTTACCGGCTGCTATGGGGGTAAAGGTGGCTATTCCCGATGAGGAGGTCATCTGTATTAGTGGTGATTCCAGTTTCCAAATGAATCTACAGGAATTGGCCACCCTAACCCAATTTAATATCCATGCCAAGACGATTATTATTAATAATGGTTGGCAGGGTATGGTACGTCAATGGCAAGAAGCTTTCTATGGGGAACGTTATTCTAATTCCAATATGGAAGTGGGAATGCCAGATGTGGAACTGTTAGCCCAAGCTTACGGCATTAAAGGGATTACTATTCGCCATCGAGAGGAATTAGCCGCAAAAATTGCCGAAATGTTGGCCCATGATGGTCCAGTTTTAGTCAATGCGATCGTGACTAAGGATGAAAATTGTTATCCCATGGTCGCCCCCGGTCAAAGTAATTCCCGTATGATTGGTTTACCGAAAATTGTCACCGGGGGTTGTGAAATGCTCGATTGTCCCAGTTGTGGCGCAGTTAACAGTTGGAATAATAAATTCTGTCCTGAATGTGGGGCGAAATTGTAGCCGAAAATTGTTAATTAATTAACCAGCCTCCGTTAAGTATAACGGAGGTTTTTGGCTTTTTATCTACTATGTGAACATCATAATTAGGTAGGCGTTAAAAATTATCAGAAACCCCCCTTATCAAGGGGGGATCAAGGGGGGATTGGCACCCCCCTTATCAAGGGGGATCCCCCCGCCTATCGGCACCCCCCTTATCAAGGGGGGCAGGGGGGATCGAACCTAAAATCCATTTTTAATTTAATTATAACCAGCTACTTAGAAATTTTCAAACAGAAGCAATGGCAGCCCTAGAAAAGGCTTGAGAAAAAGAAGCGGAAAACTCGATCGCCACCGTGATTAAATTAGCCATAAGTACCTAAGCAAAATTAATTACACATTTCGATAAAGCTTTTGCCTCTTGCCTATTGCCTCTTGCCTATCTTCACTAGGAAATTTATTTTGCACGACTACTTATCTCAGTGACAACGGCAAGAGGCTGACATCAACACCATGGACGACAATTAAGAATGACAACCTAAAATCTTTTCGCTAATTTTGCCATAGACTGCACCCTTTGCTTCTAAAATGGGCTATTGCCGCTAGATACCAATATTGGTCTAGCATTTGCCCGTAGACTGAAAAAAGCACGTTATAAAGATTATGGCCAAAGTTCTGGTATCCGATTCGATCGATCCGGTAGGAGTAGAAATTCTGTCACAGGTTGCCCAAGTGGACGTGAAAACAGGACTATCCGCCGAGGAAATCATTCAAATTATCCCCGAATACGACGCACTGATGCTCCGTTCCAGTACCCGCGTCACCAAAGAAATCGTCGAAGCGGGCAGCAAACTGCAAATTATCGGCCGCGCGGGGGTAGGAGTCGATAATATCGATGTTCCTGCGGCCACTCGTCAGGGTATTATTGTCGTTAACTCTCCCGAAGGTAACACGATCGCCGCTGCCGAACACGCCTTGGCCATGATGTTATCCCTTTCCCGTCACATTCCCGATGCCAATCAGTCGGTAAAAGCGAATAAATGGGAAAGAAATCGCTTTATCGGCACAGAAGTTTATAAAAAGAACCTAGGAGTCGTCGGTTTAGGTAAAATTGGCTCCCACGTCGCCGCCGTTGCCAGATCCCTCGGCATGAAAATTCTCGCCTACGATCCCTTTATTTCCAAAGAACGCGCCGATCAACTCGGTTGCACCTTGGTGGATCTAGAATTACTCTTTGCTGAGTCCGATTTTATCACCCTCCACGTCCCGAAAACTCCCGAAACCCAGCATCTCATCGGTCGGGAAACCATCGCTAAGATGAAACCCACGGTCCGCATCATTAACTGTTCCAGAGGCGGCATTATCGACGAGTTGGCTTTAATTGAAGCCCTCGAATCCGGTAGAATCGCCGGGGCAGCCTTGGATGTATTTGAACAGGAACCTTTAGGCGAATCTAGATTAAGAGAATTATCTAACGTCATCCTCACTCCCCACCTAGGCGCATCGACTACGGAAGCACAGGTGAATGTGGCTATTGATGTGGCCGAACAAATTCGCGATGTCCTCCTCGGTTTGCCAGCGCGTTCGGCCGTTAATATCCCGGGACTAACTCCCGATGTTATGGAAAAACTGCGCCCTTACCTGCAATTAGCGGAAACTATGGGTAATCTCGTCAGCCAGTTAGCAGGAGGTCGCTGTGACTCGTTAAATGTCCGTTTACAGGGAGAATTGGCCACTAAAGACAGTCAACCTCTGGTGATAGCGGCCATTAAGGGTTTACTTTCCCAAGCCCTCCGGGAACGGGTAAACTATGTTAATGCGGCGATCGAAGCTAAGGAACGGGGTATCCGGGTAATCGAAACCCGGGATGCTTCCACCCGCGACTATTCGGGATCGATTCATTTGGAAGCTAATGGTTCTATGGGGACCCATTCCGTCACCGGAGCGCTGTTAAGTAACGGAGAAATCCGCATTACTGACCTCGATGAGTTCCCCATTAACGTGCCACCGAGTAATCATATGCTATTCACCCTTCACCAAGATATGCCCGGTATTATCGGCAAAATTGGCGCACTTTTAGGCAGTTTTAACGTTAATATCGCCAGTATGCAGGTAGGACGCAAAATTATTCGCGGTGATGCAGTTATGGCCCTGAGTCTCGATGATCCTCTACCGGAAGGTCTTCTCTCGGAAATTATTAAAGTCCCCGGTATCCGCGATGCTTACACAGTGAAACTCTAGATTAAATCAGTTATCAGTTATCAGTTATCAGTTATCAGTTATCAGTGAAAAGAAAGCTCCGAACTTGCCACTTAATACTGTTGACTGAAAACTCAAATCTGATAACTGATCCCTGATCACTGATAACTAATATATGTCTAATAGTTGGTGGGAAATTACGGTTTTGTGCGAACCTAGTCTCGAAGAAACGGTTTTCTGGAGACTGGAGGATTTTGGCTGTTCAGGAACGGCCACTGCTAAAAAACAATCCTCTTTAGAGGTTAGGGCCTATATACCAGAAATTAAAGTGCAATTGCCCGATTTAGAGGCACTAAGCCTCTGGTTAAAGCAGGATGCTTTGATTTTAGGTTTTTCTGAACCTGTCAGCCATTGGCAGTTAATGGACGAGGAAGACTGGGCCAGCAGTTGGAAACAACATTGGCAAATTAGCGAGATCGGCGATCGCTTTTTGATCTGTCCTGCTTGGTTAAATCCCCCGGAAAATAACCAGAGATTGGTGATTAAAATTGACCCCGGTTCCGCTTTCGGCACGGGAACCCACCCCACCACGCAATTATGTCTAGAATCCCTAGAAATGCGTTTAAGTAGCCATCCAGAGCCTAAAATTATCGCCGATATCGGTTGTGGTTCTGGCATACTGGCGATCGGGGCGATTTTATTGGGGGCTAAAAAAGTTTATGCTGTCGATACAGATCCGCTGGCGGTGAATGCGACGTATAGTAATCGCCATCTCAACGGGATTAACCCCGAAAATTTAGCTGTTAATCAGGGTAGTGTCGAGGAGTTATTAGAATTAATTCCCGATGGTGTTGATGGCATCGTTTGTAATATTTTAGCCGAGACAATTATCGCTTTAATGCCCGAAATCACCCGTCTGGCAAAACCCACCACTTGGGGAATTTTAAGCGGCATTCTTGTCACCCAAGCACAAGCAGTTACAGATATTTTAGAACCCCAAGGCTGGACAGTGGCTGCCCTGTGGAAACGTCAAGAATGGTGCTGTATCGAAATTCGCCGCACCCCGGATTAATATAGCTGTCAGTAGTCAGTATTCAGGCGGCAGGGGGCAGGAGATTATTTTTGGTTCTTCGGTTTGTCTTATGCAACGTACAGGATTATAAGAAATGAAACTCTTATAGAGAAAGACATTTGGCGATTTTTGTCAATTGTTTTCGATCTAGAGCGAACTAATCAATTAAATCTCTTGCCAGATAAGGATTTAGTCGATTTATGCCCCCCTATCGAACCATACCAAGTAACGAAGAACCTTATTTTTTTTATTCTCCCTTCTCCCTGCTCCCCCCCTCGCCAATTGATAATTGATAATTGATAATTCATAATTGATAATTCATAATTCATAATTCATAATTCATAATTGATAATTCATAATTTCCACTCCCCAACCCCCATCACCTCATCCATGACTCAAGATAGTTTTCGCATCAGTTTTGCTCCCTTATCTTTGCAGGAAGTATATCAATTAGCCGATGATGGGGCGAATGGTGCTATTGTACTAATGAGTGGTACTGTACGGGAGCAAACCGACGGTAAACCGGTTATTTATCTTGATTATCAGGCCTACGAACCCATGGCGATCCAAGTTTTCCGGCAAATTGCTCGGCAAATTCGGCAAACCTGGCCCGATACCAATCGAGTTGTCATTCACCATCGCACCGGTAAGCTACAAATCGGGGAAATTAGCGTCTTAGTAGCGGTGGGTTGTCCCCATCGGGGGGAAGCTTTCGCAGCCTGTCGTTATGCTATTGATACTCTCAAGCATAATGCCCCCATCTGGAAAAAAGAATACTGGTCTGATGGTTCTAGTCAATGGGTTAGTATTGGGGCCTGTGAAACGGAGTGTTAGGTCTAATAACGTAAAATCAAGGCAATTTTTTGGTAATCGTTCAAGGAATCCTCCTCGACTAAAGCTACACGTCCTCCCTTGGCCAATACCACTTCGATAATTTCATCCACTGCGTCATCGATTACCTCTGTACCACCGACGTTTTCCACCAGTATCAAATCACCGTTTTCGCTTAAAACTGCGGGTACATGGTAATTTTTCTCCACTAATAACAATTTTCCTCGACCTTCCTGCGCTAAACGCCACACTTCTCCCAGGGTAGAGATAACTTTTTGAGCGCTGACTGCCGCATCCAAAGCTTGCAGGGCTTCAGTTTTTTGAGTCTGACGCACTGAATGCATAATCGGCAATACTTGTGGAATTAATTCTGACAGTGAAGTTTTGTCAAAATTGCCGGTTAAAGTGCCAACAATTGCTGATGTGTACTGTGAAACTTCTTGAAAGAAGGAAATTTGACGAACCACTCCACCCACAATCAAAGGGGAAGAATCATCAATGTCAATGTATTCACCCAGAGCATTATCTACCTGTTGGAAAAATCGCCGGATTCTATCATCTAGATAACTGGTATCGGCATCAAAGGGCAGTGGTGCGGTGGCCCCCGGTCCGGTCATTTCTAAGGGAAAATTCTGATCGCGAATTTCTTCGAGAGTTTCTCCTGTAGCTGAGATTAAACGAGTAGAACCCTGACTTAATAGTAACAGCCAATAGGGTTGTTCTCGATGTAATCCATAAACTAAATCCCGTGTGGCAAAGGTTTTATCGATGACAACTCTTGCCTGGACAGAAAAAGGCAAGTTATAAAGCTTGGCAATATCCGGACCAATATAGAGAGCTAATCCATCTAGAGTATAAGGATAATCTATTTCAGCCACGAGACTATCGAGGCGCTCGAACAAAGGTTCGATTTCACGTTTAGAGAATTCTGCCGATAATCGGCGCTTTGCTTCATCGACCAAATTTTTAACGAGAATAGGGTCTTGTTTGTTATCCGGTGAGGTGCGATGGGTAGGTAAGAGAATGGAAAGGGCGGGTATTTGAGTTAGGGATTGTAGTTTCTTAAGTTCTTGACGAGTAATCATTGATTTTAGCTTGATTGATAGGGTTAAGTAGCTAAAAATACTGGCTTTATCCAGATTTTCTCGATTTATTCAGTATTCCAGCTAACATTTTAGGTAAAAAATGTAATTATATCTAGAAAATTAAGAATTTATACTGAATTGCTTTGGCAGAGATTGAGGGAATTTTTAACCGGAAAATAGGAATAGTATTGATTTATCGATCGTCCACCATCAGGACAGAAAATGTTCAGGATGGGTTTATTTACCCATCCTCGGAATAATTAGGATCTGCTGAATAAATCTAAAAACCTTGTTGGGTAAGACTTTTAGACTTTTTGTCAATCAAAAAGTACTGGGCATGGGAGTGATCAGGGGGAAAATTCCGGGACTTTTTTCCTGAAAATTAGGTAATTGGCCCCCTCAAAACCGGTAAAACCCCACACCCGTTCGGCTGAGCTCACGGCCGAAGCCCACACCCCACACCCCACACCCTGCCCCCAGGAAAAACTTTTTCAGCATACCCTAATTAGGCCGCTATGGCGGTTTTTTCCGCCATTAATGCCTCTTGGCGTTGGAATTCGGCTAATTGTGCCGTAATTTCATCCCGGACAATCTGACGGTATTCCAGGAAATGCTCGTTGTGGGCGCAGACAGTGATATAGTGTTCGGCATTGGCGGGATTATGGCGCAAAATACCGAATAAATTCTGCCAGAATTTCCAGCGAGTGGAACGTTTAAAGCCCTGTCGCCAGATAATTACCGCTAGGGCATAGAGATCGGCCCGACGAGGCAGTTTAAAGGCAGGTTTAGCTTTAGGTGCGCCTAATTTCAGGAAACAGCGATAGGTGCGATCGAGAAATACCTCCGGATCGTACAATTTCCAGAAGGCTTCAATATATTCTGTGGCAATATCTTCGATCGGCCGGGTGGGAACGAAATTCATCAGGGTACTTTGGTTAATGTCCTGTTTCCCCGTTAATCGTAGTCGTCCTTCTTTTTCCAAGCGAGTCCATAGGGCGGTATTCGGTAAAGCTTGTAACATTCCAAATAGAGCCGTGGGAATGGCCGCTTCTTCGACAAAATTAATAATGCGATCGGCCGCTCCTTTTTTCTCGCCATCAAAACCGATGATAAATCCCGCCATAGGGCGCAATCCAGCTTTAATAATCTTTTCTACCGTCTCGGTTAAGGAACTACGGGTATTTTGGAATTTTTTGGTTAATTGTAAACTTTCTTCGTCGGGGGTTTCAATACCTAAAAAGACCGCATCAAAATAACAATCGACCATCATTTCCATTAATTCGGGATCGGCGGCTAAATCCACCGATGCTTCCGTGTTAAACCGGAAAGGATACTGGTGTTCTTCTTGCCAAACTTTTAATTCTTTGAGGAGTAATTTAACGTTGCGTTTGTTACCGATAAAATTATCATCCACCATGAACACGCCCCGGCGCCAACCTAATTCGTAGAGATAATCTAATTCTTTTAATAATTGTGCGGGGGTTTTGGTGCGGGGTTTACGACCATAGAGAACGATAATATCGCAAAATTCGCACTGGAAGGGACATCCTCGCGAAAACTGCACTGACATGGAATCATAAGCTTCAAAATCGAGCAGATCGTAGCGTGGAACTGGGGTAATTGTCACATCGGGTTTTTCTGTGGTGCGGAAAACACCTTTGGTTTCTCCTCTTGCCAATGCCTCCACAAACATCGGAATGGTGATTTCTCCCTCATCGAGGATCAGAAAATCGGCCTCGGCCACTTCGTGGGGGATAGAAGTGGGATAGGGACCACCCACGGCCACCAGTTTACCCCGTTGTTTGGCTTCGTGAATTTGCTCGATTAAATCTTGACGTTGCACAATCATGCCGGAAAGAATCACTATTTCGGCCCAGTCCCATTCTGCTTCTGTCACCGCCCGAATATTGCGATCAACCAGTTTAAATTCCCATTCCTGCGGTAAAATCGCCGCCACCGTCACCATACCCAGGGGAGGAAGTAAGACTTTGCGATCGACTAATTCCAGAATTTTGTTATAAGACCAGAAAGTCGGCGGAAAAACGGGATAAATCAGTAAGGCGCGCATATTCACTCCTCGCTCGATGGCGATCGATTCTTGACCTTTCGCTTGATTGTAATCTTTTTCGGTCAGGTATGGGAAAACCGTTATTTAGCCCTAGAACTAGGAGCAGGCTTGTTTTTCGGCCGCCATTGCCAAACCTTGACCCTACCCCCATAAAAGTTTATGGCCAACATCAATAAAATTTATGTAAAGAAATGTTGCATAGTCTGGAAAGTTATGTTACATTAAATATCAAGCACTTGACTTAAACGCAATTTTCTTATAGGAAGGCAATTCACCATGGATAAGCAAGAAAACAAACTCGGCTTCACCGCTTTCGCTGAAAACTGGAATGGTCGTTTAGCCATGCTCGGTTTCGTTATTGGCGTAGCTACGGAATACTTAACCCACAAAGGCATCCTTGCTCAATTAGGCTTGATGTAATTTCAGCCTCGATTGCTGTGCATCTACAATCGTCTTGAATAAATTATCAAAAAAGGGAGGAGCATCGCTCTTTCCCTTTTTTAGTTGCAGGTTGGGGATGGGGGAGTGGGGTGATAGGGAAGTGGGGTGTAGGGTGTGGGGTAGATGATGTACTGGAAAATCTCTCAAGTAACCTTGGTTGAGAACAATTGTCGGCAATTCCTGGGCATGGTTAATTAAGAAAAATAAACTGTAGCGAAATATACTGTTTTTCCCGTGTTCTAATGGGGATAGATAGGGGGAAAAAAATCATGTCGAAATCACTCTTTACCGATGCCAGCAGTCGCCTAGAACGGGCCCTTAAGTATGTCTCCATTTCCGATGATGCGATCGAGCGGT
>NZ_JADBTR010000120.1:0-41504 GCF_020246065.1 Microcystis sp. M144S2 | reverse complement strand
TGAAGAGTCTATAATTAAAGGATAAAAAGACTATAATATCCATCCTGAAAATCCTCCAATCCTCAAAATCCTGATACTGGCATTGAGGATTAAGGGATTAACAGGATTAGGTGACTTGTGAAGAGTCTATAATTAAAGGATCATAAAGAATATTATATCTATCCTGAAAATCCTCCAATCCTCAAAATCCTGATACTGGCATTGAGGATTAAGGGATTAACAGGATTAGGTGACTTGTGAAAAGTCTATAATTAAAGGATGCAGGGAATAGGACACCCACCCCCAACCCTATCCTGAAAATCCTACAATCCTCAAAATCCTGATACTGGTATTATGGAATTAGACGAAATCACCTATAAAATTATTGGTTGTTGTATGAAAATCCATCGAACACTGGGAAATGGGTTTCAAGAAGTCATCTATCAAAGATGTCTCGATATTGAATTAGGAAAAACAGGATTAACCTTTGAAAGAGAAAAAGAACAACTTATCTTTTATGAAGGAATACAAGTCGGAACAAGACGCGCTGATTTTACCGTAGAAGGAAAAGTCATTGTCGAATTAAAAGCGGTAATTCGCCTAGAAGCTGTCCATCTTGCACAAGCAAAAAATTACGTCGTTGCTTATAATTTTCCTGTTGGTCTATTAATTAACTTTGGCGCAACGAGTTTAGAATACAAAAAGATATTTAATAATAGATAACAAATATCAGTATCAGGATTTAGAGGATTAAGGGATTAACAAGATTAAGTTATTGGCAAGGAGTACATAATTAAAGGATCATAAAGAACATTATATCTATCCTGAAAATCCTCAAATCCTCAAAATCCTGATACTGGGATTGAGGATTAAGGGATTAACAGGATTAAGTTATTGGCAAGGAGTAGATAATTAAAGGATCATAAAGAATATTATATCTATCCTGAAAATCCTCAAATCCTCAAAATCCTGATACTGGGATTGAGGATTAAGGGATTAACAAGATTAAGTTATTGGCAAGGAGTAGATAATTAAAGGATCATAAAGAACATTATATCTATCCTGAAAATCCTCAAATCCTCAAAATCCTGATACTGGGATTGAGAATTAAGGGATTAACAGGATTAGGTTATTGGCAAGGAGTAGATAATTAAAAGATACAGGGAATAGGACACCCACCCTCAACCCCATCCTGAGATCAGGATTTTTAGGATTAAGGGATTAACAGGATTAGGTGACTTGTGAAGAGTCTATAATTAAAGGATCATAAAGAATATTATATCTATCCTGAAAATCCTCCAATCCTCAAAATCCTGATACTGGCATTGTTGAGATAATATAAAGAATCATTTGAGTCTGGCGAGGGGAAGCAATGAAGACAGGTTTAGGGATCTTACTCAGTCTAGGGCTAGTCGTAACAGCGCCGCATTTGACGGTTATGGCTTCCCCCCTATTGGTGCAGACGGATTTACGTCAAGAAGCCGATCGATTACTTCAAGAAGCATTTGAATTGTTCCAGTCGGGAACATTAGAAGGCTATCAGGGGGCATTAGGGAAGTACCAACAGGCGTTAAAGCTTTATCAGCAACTCGACAGCAAATCAGAGCAAGCGGTCGTCCTCAATAATATCGGTTTTGTCTATAATGCTTTAGGAGATAAACAGAAGGCATTAGACTATTACCAGCAGGCTTTACCTCTATCGCGGGCGGTGGGCGATCGCGCAGGGGAAGCCATTACTCTCAATAATATGGGGGGTGTCTATGCAGATTTAGGGGAAAAGCAAAAAGCATTGGACTACTACCAACAGGCTTTACCTCTATCGCGGGCGGTTGGCGACCGCTCTGGGGAAGCCGCTATCATCCATGGTATCGGTTTTGTCTATGGTGCTTTAGGAGAAAAGCAAAAAGCTTTGGACTACTACCAACAGGCTTTACCCTTAAGACGGGCGGTGAGCGATCGCGCAGGGGAAGCCGCCACTCTCAATAATATTGGTGGTGTCTATTCAGATTTAGGGGAGCAACAGAAGGCTTTAGACTACTACCAACAGGCTTTACTCTTAAGACGGGCAGGAGGCGATCGCGCAGGGGAAGCCGCCACTCTCAGTAATATTGGGGCTGTCTATTCTGCTTTAGGGGAGCAACAGAAGGCTTTAGACTACTACCAACAGGCTTTACTCTTAAGACGGGCAGGAGGCGATCGCGCAGGGGAAGCCGCCACTCTCAATAATATTGGGGCTGTCTATGGAGATTTAGGGGAGAAACAAAAGGCATTAGACTATTACCAACAGGCTTTACCCTTATCACGGGCGGTGGGAGATCGCTCTGGGGAAGCCGTGACGCTCAACAATATCGGTTCTGTCTATTCTGCTTTAGGGGAGAAACAGAAGGCTTTAGACTACTACCAACAGGCTTTACCCTTATCGCGGGCAGTGGGCTATCGCTCTGGGGAAGCCGGACTTCTCAATAATATTGGTGGTGTCTATGATGATTTAGGGGAGAAACAGAAGGCTTTAGACTACTTGCAACAGGCATTACCCTTAAGGCGGGCGGTGGGCGATCGCTCTGGGGAAGCCACTACTCTGAATAATATTGGTGGTGTCTATTCTGCTTTAGGGGAGAAACAGAAGGCTTTGGACTATTTGGAACAATCCGCTAATCTGATTCTGGAGCTACGGCGGGGAGTTAGCCGTTCCTTGCGGGCAACCTTCCTAGAAAGTGAGCAAGGGACAAGCATCGCCCTAGTGGATCTCCTGATTCGCCAGAATTCCCCTCAAAAAGCCTTTGAATGGGCAAATATCAGCACCACTTTTGACCTCGTGGATTACGATCGCCTTGCAGGAACAGAAGGACAAGTCAAAAATCCCGTCGCCAATCAAGCTTATCAGGAGTGGAAAGCACAGGCACGGCAACTGGAAGCCCTGCGCCAAGAATTACAAACCAACTTCAGCGACACCCTCTCCCAACAAGTCCTGCAACAACGAGCCGCCCTCAGCGAACAAGCGGAAATCCTTGTGGAAAAATACCCCGAATTAGCCGATTTACTGGAAATTACCCCCACCGACCTCGCCCAACTGCAAGCCAATCTACCTGCTAATACCACCCTCCTCCAACCCGTCCTACTCACAGGGACAGATAACGTTGAACATACCGTTGCCCTCTTTATCCTCACCCGTACCACCCTTAAGGTTCAGCAAGTTCCCGTCCCTAAAGATCTTAATCAGCTTTTGCAACGCTACGCCAGCCAACTGGAAAGCGACCTAGAAATCGTCGATCGCGCCCTCAGTTCCCAACTCTATGACCTGCTGATTCGTCCCATTGAAGGCCAAATTGCCCCGAATCAAACCCTGGCCATCATTGCCACGGGTGCTTTGCAAAGAATCCCCTTTGAAACCCTCTACGACAACCAAACTCAACAGTATCTCCTGCAAAAATATCCCATTCACTACCTCACCCGTCTGAGTAAAGTGCAGCCCCAACCCACGCCGAAAGTCAATAATCCTAGTGTCCTCGTCTTTGCTAATCCCCGTCCCACCCAAGTCGAATTAATCGGCACAGAAGCTCAAGCCGACTTTCTGCAAAAAACCTATGCCAACAGCCAAATCTACAAACACCAACAAGCCACCCTCGACGCCTTTTTAAGCCAATCGCCTCGGTTTCCTATTCTGCACTTAGGCACTCATGGTTGTTTCCGTCCAGAGGGGTGTCCTAGCCTAGGCATGAAACCGAATACCCTACTGTTTGCCAACAAGAGAGAGTATGAACTCAAAGATGCCGTGAAACTGGGACTGCAAAACACCGAACTGATTACTATTGGCGCTTGTGAAACGGCGCGGGAAGTGGATGGAGTCGGTTTGGCGGGTTTGGCCTATGTTTGGGAAAGAGCGGGGGCCAAAACCACCCTCGCCAGTCTTTGGAATGCCACCGATTTTCTGCAATACCCCCAACAAAACAGCCCAGAATTGCCCACGGCGGCGATTTTAAATCAATTTTATGCCAATTTACAACAGGGCATGACCAAAGCGGAAGCCCTCCGTCAAGCAAAACTCGCCCATATTGACCTTCATCCTTTCTTTTGGGCGGCGTTTATCCTGATTGGAGATGGTCAAGAGTTGGGAGCAAGTGGCAGGTAGCAGGGAGCAGGGGGATCGCCACCCCCCTTATCAAGGGGGGCAGGGGGGATCAAAGACAAAATCTATTGGCTAAAAAAACGGTACACTGATAATTGATAACTGATCACTGATCACTGCTTATGCCTCCTCGTTGGCCCCGTCAACCCGATCGCAAAAACGATCCCGCTTTCCGACGTTTAGATGATCGCATGAATTTCGCCGTTCATGTAGCGGCTTTTTTAGCGATTAATTCAGGGTTGTGGTTTTTTCATATCATTAAATTCTCCGATTGGACTTGGTTAAATCTGTTCACGGGAATTTGGGCTATTCTACTGGTGGGACATTTGATTTATATAGCGGCGATCGCTAACTACTCGGTAACATCCCATGGCTAACACAACTCAGGACATCGAAAATCTGGCGGCCCAAATCGGCGACAATATCTATATTGATGTGGCTAAATGGCATCTCTATCTCCGGGAAGCACATTTACACAGCGTCGTTGCCGAAAAAGTCTTCCCTTTGCTCGAAAACGACAGCTTAAGCGAGAATGCAGTCATGTCTATCCTGCGGGAGATAAAAGTCACCCTCGGAGGTGGTCATCTGCAAGTTTCTCTAGCGGATTTGTTACCCAGCAAATGTCAGGTGGATTTAATCGATTTGCTCGAAGAATACCAAAAAAGTCGCTAAAATTTCCACATAGTATGTCTGATTACTCGCAGACTAGGACTAACAGGCTAAAGTAGTTAGAAATAGTCCCCCAGAAGCAAACCATGGAAATAGGTGTTCCCAAAGAGATTAAAGATCAAGAGTTTCGCGTCGGTTTAAGTCCCAGTAGTGTGCGTGTACTCAATGATCGCGGTCACAGGGTATTTGTGGAAACGGCCGCCGGATTGGGTGCTGGATTCAGCGATGAAGATTACCAAAAAGCCGGGGCCAAAATTGTGGAAAAAGCAGCCCAAGTCTGGGATAAATCGCTAGTTGTTAAGGTAAAAGAGCCGCTTAAGGCAGAATACGGTTTTTTAAACAAGGAAGCTCTCCTTTTCACCTATTTACACCTAGCGGCCGAGCGCTATTTAACGGAAGCATTAATCGAGTCGGGAACAACTGCGATCGCCTATGAAACGGTCGAGCTTGCCGATGGTCGCTTGCCTCTCTTAACTCCCATGAGTGTTATTGCCGGTCGTCTTTCGGTACAATTTGGGGCCCGCTATCTGGAAAAACAACAGGGGGGTAGGGGAGTTTTACTGGGGGGTTTCCCCGGGGTGAGTCCTGGACAAGTGGTTATCCTTGGCGGTGGTGTGGTGGGTACGGAAGCGGCCAGAATTGCCATCGGTATGGGGGCAAAAGTAACTATTTTAGATATTAACGTCGAGCGCTTGGCCTATTTAGAGACTTTATTCGGTTCCAGGGTAGAATTGCTTTACAGTAGCCCGGCACAATTAGAAAATGTGGTTCCTAAGGCCGATTTATTGATTGGAGCAGTGCTAGTCTTGGGAAAACGAGCGCCGACTCTAGTTTCTAGCTCTTTAGTCGCCAAAATGAACCCTGGTTCCGTAATTGTCGATGTGGCAGTGGACCAAGGCGGCTGCGTGGAAACTCTGCGGGCCACTTCCCACAGTCAACCGACTTACCTGGAGTCGGGAGTAGTACATTATGGAGTGCCTAATATGCCAGGAGCAGTCCCCTGGACGGCAACTCAAGCTTTAAATAATAGTACCCTACCCTACGTTATTAAATTAGCCGACCATGGGTTAAAAGCCTTGGATCAAGATGTTTCCCTCGCTAAGGGGTTAAATGTCGCCAATCATCGGTTAATTCATCCAGCAGTGCGCGAAGTTTTTCCCGATTTGATTTGAGCAGTAATTTCAGGGCTGATGGTGGTATTTTCCAAGGGCTATGACTAAGAATTTATGGACAAGGGATGAGCTGCTGATCGCTCTCAATTTATACTATAAATTTCCCTATGGACAATTCCACACCAATAATCCTGTTATTATCGAAGTCGCTGAAAAGTTACAGCGAACACCATCGGCCCTGGTGATGAAATTATGTAATTTTGGTTCTCTCGATCCCAGGCATCAATTGCGAGGAGTACAGGGGTTAAAAGGTATCAGTAAAGCTGATCGACAAATCTGGCAGGAGTTCGATGATAACTGGACAGAATTAGCCCTAGAAAGTGAGGAAAAATTACAAGTTCTTTTAGGAGTTATCAACGAACAGCAAGAGGATTTTACTAGACTTGATTTTTCGGAAAAGATCAAAACAGAAACCGAGGCAATCAGAAAAGTTAGAATCGGACAAAACTTTTTTAGAAAGACAATTTTAGCCCTATATAACTATCGTTGCTGTATTACAGGAAATCCCATTCCTCTGTTATTAACAGCTAGTCATATATTACCCTGGAGTCAATTTCCCGAACAGCGTTTAAACCCTCATAATGGCTTGTGCCTAGCTCGTACTCATGATATTGCTTTCGATCGAGGTTTAATTAGTTTCGATGAGGATTTAAGATTAATTATTGGCCATGAGATCGAAAAAAAGGCTCAGGATCAAGGTAGCGAGACGTTAGAACTAAATTTTATCAACTATCGCGGTAAAACTTTAAATGTTCCCGATCGCTTCTCACCAGATTTAGATTTTTTAAACTATCATCGCTATCATATATTTCAGGGCTAAAAATAGTATAAGGTCAATTAAATTCTCAATTGCATTACTTTGTTGATGATTTAGTTTTTCTAAAACACTTTTGCAATTTCAGCTTGTGTATAAAGTTTTATCTAAGGATTCAACATTTCTGACCTATGCGGTTATCTATATTTTTCTCAAAAATAAGGAAATCAAGAATATTGATCAACATATTTATATAACTAATAAAAAATCTGCTGTTCGAGGATTTGAAAATATATCTGGACTTCCCCCATAGATAAATACTAAAAAATCAACAAAACCTTTACTGCAGGTCGCTTCTCAGAAAAAATTGAAAAGAGGCTACTGAGTACATTTTTCGCTTAAAAATGGACGTTCGGCGATGCTCAGTCGGGCCGTCGAGCCGCTGTACCGTTGACTATATCTGGAGTAGAGCGATTCCGTAGAGTTGGCTGTATAGTGATCGCTAACCTGATGGTAACAGATAGTGTCATTAATCTCTAGAGTAAGCGATTCCCTCTTTAGCCATGTTTTTGCTGGTTTTATGCCCCGAAACAAGCTATAATGGTCTAAAGGTCAAATTTGAAAGTTTTTGCCTCAAACCCTATCTGCGTAACGACTTCAGGATTTTGTGTGCAATAGTCCATTAGTATTGTGTTGATTTAACTCAGGCTCTGTAAGACTTTTAGCCATAGCTAGTATGTTTATACAGGGGAAGTCTAGGAATATTAAAGATATCTTGTCTTGAGGTTAAATGGCACAAAGAAGACGATCCCCTGAACCCACGCTAAAGATTTACACCTCATCTCGACGTACTCCAGATAACTCACTATGTCAAGTGTTAGATATTCCTTTAGAATGTAAAATGTAAAGACTGTAGATACATAAGGTTAATTCATGTTTTGGGCCGACAAAATTGCTGCGGATGCACAAGGAAACCAAGTTGTCAACGATTCAAAAACCCCATCTGGAAGAGTTCATGTTGGATCGTTGAGAGGGGTTGTGATCCATGATGTGATTGATCGAGCCTTGAAACATTCTGGTAAATCATCGAAATTCCTCTATGGTGTTGATGATTATGATGCACTTGATACTGTTCCCCATTATCTCGATCGAGAGAAGTTTGCACCTTACTTAGGGTTTCCCCTTTGCAATGTCCCTTCACCGGACAATAGTGCCAGCGATTATGCAAAGTACTTCATGGGGGAGTTTCTAGAGGTTTTCGAGCATTTGGGGGTTAGACCAGAGGTTTACTATTTGCGTGATCTATACCGCTCAGGTCGATTAAATTCCTACATTGATACCTTCCTCAAAAACGCTCATTTGGTCAGAGAAGCCTATCTAGAGGTAAGCAAAGCGCGTCGGCCAGATAACTGGTATCCCTTTCAGATCGCTTGTGAAAATTGCGGCAAGATTGCAACAACGGTGGTGTCAGATTATAACGGGTCAGAAGTTTTCTACACTTGCAAGCCTGATGCAACGGATTGGGTTCAAGGTTGTGGTCATTCAGGCTGGGTTTCTCCTTTTGATGGCAATGGTAAATTACCTTGGAAAGTTGAGTGGGTGGCAAAGTGGGATTTATTGGGAATCACCATTGAGCTTGCGGGTAAAGATCACTCCCAGAAAGGAGGATCTAGAGATGTTGCGAATGCAATTTGTCGAAAAGTGCTACGAAAACAGCCACCTTTCCATTCACCCTACGAATTCATTTTGGTCAATGGCACGAAGATGAGTTCATCAAAGGGGGTTGGTTCAAGCGCCAAAGAAATCGCTGAGTTGCTTCCTCCTGAGCTACTTCGATTTTTAATGCTACGAACTCAGCCTAAGACAGTTATTAACTTTGCGCCCAATTATGAAACGACAACCAGGCTATTTAGAGACTACGATTCTCTAGCTGATAAGTATCAAGCTTTATCAGCAGATGCCCAGCAAGAATCTGCTTTGCCTGAAGAGTTAATGCCATTATTTTACTCTCAACTTGATGGAGTGATTAAGCCTTACCATCCTGTTGATCTCAGCACGCTGATTTCTTTACTGCAAGTGCCTCACCTCGATATTCGTCAAGAGATTGAAAAACGTAGTACTCAGCCTTTAAACGAATATGATTGGCAAATTGCCAATCAAAGGATTTCAGTTGCCCAAAAATGGTTGGCGGACTATGCTGACGAAGAAGAGAAATTGGTTCTTTATCTTGACAGGGTTCCTGAGAAAGTTAGGGACTTGACTCAGGAGCAGGTTGCTTATCTCAGACAGCTAACTCATAGCTTGACAGATGTTAAGGTTTGGGAAGCTGACGAATTGCAAACAACTTTATTTGCAACAGCAAAAGAGTTAGAAATGCAGCAACCCCTTGCATTTAAAGCTGTTTATTTATCGTTCTTAGGTAAAGAGCGTGGGCCAAAAGCTGGAGCTTTATTGTCTTATTTAGAGCGTGATTTTGTGATTGATAGAATAAAAAATGTAGTAAGTTTTCTTGAAAAAACGCCAACGATTTCGAGGTAATTATTGCTGTTCAACAGCTTTAGAGAGTACCTACTCCAGTTTGCATTATCAGTTGATATTGTAGATCGAGATATTCTTGCAAATATTCGTGAAATCCTCTGGCAATATTTACACAAATCTTTTAGTTTACAGTTTGCGGAGGAATTACATCCAACACAAGTGAACAACAAACCAGGAGAGATCAAATAGGCTATTCCAACGAATTACAGATATTATCGGAATAGCCATCTGATTGTTAACGGTGATTATAATCCTAGAGAAGATTCTTTTTTTCCTATCACTGCATAGAAGGGATCAGCAACCATAATTCCTAACATTTGCAGGAAACTGGGGGTAGTAGCAGGACGAACGATCGCCTGTACTTCCCTAAATCCCGCCACCGATTTAAAATAGGATTTCACTAACGCCACCCGGCCTAAATCGCTATTATCGCGCCAAGCAGCGATCGCTTTTTGGTAAAACATCCGATTGGAAAAACTGACCACCACCAGACCATTAGGCTTTAAAATGCGATACAGTTCCGCAAAAATCGCCTCTGGATACTGCAAATACTGCACCGACACCGTGATTAACACCGCATCAAAAGAACTATCCCCTAGGGGCAATTTTGGCTGTGCATTGAGATCTTGGACAAAATAACTATGCAAGCGGGGATTTTTGGCTAACTCCTCCCTATTCATCCCGTGACCTTCGATATGCTCGAATTCCATCTCCTCCGGTAAATGGGACACCCAGCTGCTCATCAGGTCTAAAATGCGCGTATTCGGCGATAATATCTCTCGATAGAGAGCGGTTAATCGATCGATAAAACCCTCATCCACGTGGGTGACAAAGCGGGGAAAAGCATAAAAATCGCTGTCTTTGGTCGGATCGAGTTTAGTTCTTTCTTCGGGTCGGAGCATTTTTGTCAAGTTAATTTTACTATTCTTAACATACCCCACAGACAGAAAAAAGGGTTAACCGAACTGGTCAACCCCTAGGCTTGGGAACGCGCTGTAAATCTTAGCTTTGAACGACTAGCTTAACGTTAGCGTTTTGCAGACCGCGCTGTTTCACTTCGGATAGGGTTTTGTTCACAGCGTATTTTTGGTTGATCGAGTTGATCAATTCGGTTTGATTGTGTTTTTTGGCTACACCCCAGAGGTCAGCGATTAAATCGAAACTGCCGTCGGTATTGCGGGTCCAACCGAGATCATATTCGCCATCGAGAACAGCAACGATGTCGGAGCGAACCCGTTGACCGTTGTAACCACGAACATCAGCTTCGGTTTTTACGCTAATACCGAGGTCGCGGAGAGAAGCTTTGAGGATTTCGGCATCGGTGATTTTGGTCCGGAGAGTGCTGAAATGAGACATTGGAATTTCCTCTTTGTAGATAAGAATCAACAACAACAGATTGAGAGTTAAAGAGTGCCGCCAAGCGGCTTTTCGAGGCATTGCTAGTCCCTGAGAACTAGCCTTTCATCCCGTTGGGAGCGGGCGAAAGTCTGTTAGAACTCCAATCGCTGGTACTCAGCGACGGAGGCCGAAGCAGGTCGGGCGCGTTGTCTGGCCCAATCACGCAGGGCAGTTACCTGTTCGGTCATGGTGCGAGATAGGGGCAGAGTCGCCTTAATCGCCGCAATAATGTCTAATTGCGTGAATTCGCGATCTTGGGCGAAGGCCTCATACATGGCGGCAATCAGCGCCTGTTCTATTTCCGCACCGGAAAACCCATCGGATACCTTGGCTAACTGCTCCAAATCGAAGCGAGAAATGTCGGAGCGTCGTTTAGTCAGGTGAATATTAAAGATATCTTGTCTTTCTTCGGAATTGGGCAAATCGACAAAGAAGAGTTCATCGAAGCGCCCCTTGCGGAGAAATTCCCCCGGTAGCCGTTCAATCCGGTTAGCTGTGGCCATGACGAAGACGGGAGAGGTTTTTTCCTGCATCCAAGTCAGGAAGGAGCCGAAGATGCGGCTAGAGGTTCCCCCATCGGAATCGGCGGATCCTGTGCCACCGGCAAAAGCTTTATCTAATTCATCGATGAAAAGAATGGCCGGAGAGATGGATTCGGCGGTTTTTAGGGCATTACGCAGGTTAGCCTCGGACCGTCCCACCATGGAACCATCATAAACCCGTCCCATATCTAAGCGCAGGAGCGGTAAACTCCAGAGGCGCGAGGTGGTTTTAGCGATTAAGGACTTACCACAGCCCGGTACTCCTAAAATTAGCATCCCTTTCGGTTGGGGGAGTCCGTAACCTCTGGCTCTTTCTGTAAAGGCATTTGAGCGCTGTTTTAACCATCTTTTTAATTCTTCCAGACCGCCGACGGCATTGATGGTCTCGTCCTCTTCAATATATTCTAAGATTCCGTTGCGGCGAATCAGTTGTTTTTTCTCAGAAAGGACGATTTCTACCTCGTCTTCCGTGAGTTTGTTCGCTTTTACATGGGCTTTCCGGTAAACTTTTTCGGCTTCATCTTTGGTTAAGCCCAAGGCCGCTTTCAGGAGTTTTTCCCGGACCTCCGTGGTGGTACGACGATTTTGATTTTTGCCTAGATGTTGCGAGAGAACCGTATCTAACTCTCCCATATCCGGCAGGGGAAAATCTAGAACTACTACGTCTTTCTCTAGTTCTATGGGGACTTCTTGCAGGGGAGACATTAGAATAATGATTTTTTCGGTTCCTTTAAAGCTGGCGATCGCATCTCTTAACCAGCGATTGACCGGCGCAGAAGTGATGAACGGATGCAGGTCTTTGAAGATGTAGATGCCCGCTTCCCGTTGACGCACTACCCATTCGATCGCCGCTTCTGGCGACACGGTATTATGTTGACTGGTTTGGCGCGGTTGACCCAGTTCGATCATGCCGTGGGTGACAGTCCAGACAAACACCCGTCGATGTTGTGTATTTAGTTGGGCTATTTTGCTGATGGCTTCTTCCGCCCTTTCCTCCTCGGAGGTGACGAGGTAAATCAGGGGATACTGAGCCTTGACGAGAATTTCTAGCTCTTCTTTCATAACATCGACCCTATTTGTGATAACGGTTTTGACCTTGGGCGGCTGATGGCTGTAGATGCCTTGTTCGACTACTGAGAATTTAGCAGGGAACTAAGGCTGCTTCTCCCTCTGTGGTTCCTTGAGCGCCAACGGGTTCGGGAACTTCGAGCGGGAACTCGTCGCCCACTATTCCGGGCTGGCGTTTGATCGACCTTAGCCGATCTTCTTTCATTACTAACGCGGCATCACACTCGGGACAGACATGAACCTGATAGGTTTTGCCATAGGCGGCGGCTTCGATTTCTTCTACCTTTTCGGGGTATTTCAGGTAAAAAGCGATCGCTTTTTCCACCAGCCCTGACATCGATTCTTCATCGATTGCGGCTCTGATTTTTAGTTGACGATGGACTCCAGGGGGAAGGTACAGTGTGACTTTTTGCTTGTCTTGCATATCACTAAATTGGTTTACCCGGGTATGTGTCCTTACTATAACCACTGTCTTTCCTCCCTGTCAAGATGGTAAGCTGTTATGATGGCACAATTGTAACATTTCTTTACAATTGATGGGGTGTGGGGTGTGGGGTGTGGGGTGTGGGCTTCGGCCGTGAGCTCAGCCGAACGGGTGTGGGGTGTAGGGTGTGGGGAGAATAAAGCTGCCTTTTGCCTTTTGCCTTTTGCCTTTTGCCTTTTGCCTTTTGCCTTTTGCCTTTTGCCTTTTGCCTTTTGCCTTTTGCCTCCTGTCTCCTGTCTTTTGCCTCCTGAATTCAGCCAACCCTAATTACTATTGATGCGACTTAAAAAGGCTTGTAGGCGCTCGCTGTGGGGATTATTAAAGAAGGTGTCGGGATCGCCTGCTTCTTCGATGACACCTTGATTAAAGAACAAAACCTTGTTAGATACTTCCTTAGCGAACTGCATTTCGTGGGTGACGACTACCATAGTCATCCCCTCATCGGCCAATTGACGCATAACGTTTAACACTTCCCCGACTAATTCCGGATCCAGGGCCGAAGTGGGTTCATCAAATAAAATCACCTCTGGTTTCATGCAGAGACTGCGAGCGATCGCCACCCGTTGTTTTTGTCCTCCCGATAATTGGTCGGGATAAACATCGGCTTTTGGGGCCAAACCCACCTTTTCCAGATAATGAATTGCCGTATCCTTAGCCTCATTTTCCGGGTGGTGTAACACTTGCTTGGGGGCCAACATCAAGTTTTGTAAAACGGTGAGATGGGGAAAAAGATTAAAGTGTTGAAACACCATACTTACCCGGCTGCGTAAGTTGCGGAGGACCGATTGATTTAACTTCGGGGAAGAGATGTCAATCCCCATCACCTCCAAGCGGCCGCCGTTAATTGTTTCCAAACGATTGAGACAGCGTAAAAAGGTACTTTTGCCGCAGCCAGAGGGACCGATTACCGATACCACATCCCCTTGATAAAGAGTGCCTGTAACTCCTTTAAGTACCTCTAAAGAGCCGTAACTTTTGCGTAAACCTTCACTAACAATCACAGGGGTGGTAGTGGTCATGATGTCCTCTCGTAAAAAATTTTACATTCTGTATAAAAGTATCGAGATTAGTTTCTGCCAGATTGTATCCTTGACGACATTTTATCAAGAGGAATAATCATAATACTCAAATAGTCTCTCTACATCTGTCTTGGGTGGGAAGTAGGACGAAATTACTAACTTAATTGAGCAAAAAAATCAAGGAGAAACAATTAAAAAATGATTAAATTTTGGCGAGGGCGGGTGGTGCAGAGAGTTATCTTTGCCTTGTTAGGATTAGTTTTAGCGCTCGGATTAAGTGTTATTCCGGCTTTTTCTCAGACTCCTCCTAATCCTTTTCGAGTAGCAACGGAAGCGACTTTTCCACCCTTTGAATTTCAACAAGGGGGACAATTAACCGGATTTGATATCGATTTAATGCGAGCGATTGGGGAGGAAGCCGATCTCAACATTGACTTTAGAAATTTACCCTTTGATGGCATTATTCCGGCCCTACAAGCGAGAACAGTGGAAGCCGCTATTAGTGGTATGACCATCACCGCCGAACGGGCCCAAGCGATTTCTTTTTCTCGACCTTATTTTAGGGCTGGTTTAGCGATCGCTGTTCGGGAAGATAATAAGACGATTAGAAATTTTGAAGACTTAAAAGGCAAAAGAATTGCCGTCCAAATTGGCACAACAGGAGCCTTAGAAGCGACAAAAATACCCGGAGCAGTGGTTAGTCAATTTGACTCGGCGGCTTTAGCTTTGCAGGAATTAATTAATGGTCGAGTTGAGGCGGTAGTTAACGATAAACCCGTGACTTTGTATGCAATTAAACAAGCGGGTTTAAGGAGAGTAAAAGTAGTCGGAGAATTATTAACAGAGGAATTCTACGGGATTGCTTTACCCAAAAATTCCCCCTATCTCCAGTTAATTAATGATGCTCTCGGTCGAGTCATAGAAAGTGGTCAGTACGATGTTATTTTTAGGCAATGGTTTGGAGAAAAACCGCCAGAATTACCCTTAGTTGCCCCAGCTTTAAATAATTTACAGGAATCAAGTTTTAACTGGGGAGAATTATTCTATAACCTTATTGTGAAAGGGGTTCCCTGGACAATTCTGTTAACAGTTCTGTCTTTTCTTTTCGGGTTAATCGGCGGAACTTTAGTGGCCATTGCCCTGATTTCTCCCTACAAATGGTTAAAAACAATTTGCCGCATCTATGTGGATTTCTTTCGGGGAACACCGATGCTGGTGCAATTATTCTTGATCTATTTTGGTTTGCCCGGATTGTTCCGAGAAATTGGCTTAAATATCGACTTAGATCGTTTACCAGCGGCCCTATTTGCCCTAAGTTTAAATGTGGCGGCCTATTTAGCTGAAATTATGCGCGGCGGTATTCAATCGATCGATAATGGTCAATGGGAAGCTTGTTCTAGTCTAGGAATGTCCCCGGTGCAAACCATGCGCGAGGTGATTTTTCCCCAAGCTTTTCGCCGGATGTTGCCACCGTTGGGGAATGAATTTATCACCCTAATTAAAGATACCAGTTTAGCGGCAGTAATCGGTTTTGAAGAATTATTCCGGCAAGGTCAATTAATGGTAGCCACTACCTATAAAGCTTTCGAGATTTATATCGCTGTTGCTTTAGTTTATTTGGTTTTAACTACCCTTTCCTCTGTGGTATTTAAGCGCTTAGAGATTTATATGGATCCCCTACATAAATCTAAACAGGAACAGAAAGCCTAGGGGCAAGAGATGGGAACTGATACTAAACTTCGTGCTTTGCTTAACTCATAAGCGATTAAAGGTAGCAAAAAAAGAATTAGATTCGGAGAATGAATCAGCCCTACCCTGCTCCCCTAGTCCAGTTATAGTAGGTTGATTCATGAATCAACCTACAGCGATTAAAGGTAGCAAAAAAAGAATTAGATTCGGAGAATGAATCAGCCCTACCAAAACCCTGGAGCGCATTAGCTTTTCGGTGGGATGCTTACAGCCAGCTGCTGATATATCCGTAATAATTTAAGAGTTACTAATAATTGCTGATTGTCGGTATTTCTGCAAATGTGAGATCACCCGTAAATCAGTCGGTCGAACCCGCGTTTCTAGAGGCAGAAATAAGCCAAAAAGCCCCTAAACCAGAGGTAAGAACCACGATAATAATTGACCCGACCAATAACCAACTATTTTTAGAAAATGGCTGTTTTGAAGCAGTAACGGTGATGGGAGGGGTGACTGGGATTTCTTCCTTAATCCGCAGCGAAGGGGAGGGGGGTGTAACCAGACGGGGACGAACCGGGATGACGAAGGAGGGTTCCTCGATGGGATTCCTCTCGAAACTCTTTACCACTTTTTCTAATCGTCTTCCCTGATCAACTACTGTCTCGATTTCCTGACGTAATTGCCGATTACTCTTGACAAGTTGCTGGTTTTGTGCTTCTAGAGATTCCACCCGTGCTTGGGTGGCCTGCAATTCTTTGACTAATTCTCGATAGACCGAGAGGGGAACCGAGGGGCGACCGGTGAAACTCTGGGGTCTTTGGTGGGAAATACGGGGCGTACTGGTCATGAATCGACTAATTTAGGGCTTTTAAGCAGTAAAAATGCCCCACAGGACCGGTTCCGCTACCGATAGCAAGGGAATGCTCAAGGGCGTTAGTAACGTAATCCTTGGCTTTTTTCACCGCTATTTTTAGGTCATCCCCCAAAGCGAGGTTAGCGGCGATCGCTGCCGATAGAGTACAACCAGTCCCGTGAGTGTTATTGGTTTCGACGCTTCTGGTCTGAAAAGTTTCCCATTCCTGTCCATCAAAGCAGATATCAACCCCACGCAGCCGGCCCTTCATGGCTCCCCCTTTCACTAATACCGGTGTGGCCGACTTCTGGAAAATAATTTCGGCGGCCGCTTTCATCGTCTCAAAATCATTGATCTCGATGCCACTTAAAAGCTGCGCTTCGTAACGATTAGGGGTAATAATCGAAGCCAGAGGAATTAAACTATCAAAAAGACTATCTACAGCCCGATCATCAATTAATTTGGCTCCTACCCGCGAAACCATAACCGGATCCACCACTAAACTGATTAAACGCCAGCGCTCGATCGCCTCGGCCACTGCTTCGATAATCTCGCTGCTGAACAGCATTCCCGTCTTGACCGCTGACACACCCAGATCCCCGACCACGGCATCGATTTGGGCTGTCACCATTTCTGGACTTAAGGACTCGACGCGCTCGACCCCCAGAGTATTTTGGGCGGTAACGCAGGTAAGGGCGCAGGTCCCGTGAACTCGGTGGAAGGCGAAGGTTTTCAAATCAGCTTGAATTCCCGCGCCGCCACCACTATCGGAACCGGCGATGGTGAGGGCAATGGCAGTCATAGGAGGTTAGCGATCAAAAGGACGACGACGTTGCAAGAATTCGGGGATATCTAATCCTGCGGGTTTTGCTGGTTCGGGAGTCGGGGCCGGACTGGGTGCGGGGGTATTGATCACCACCTTACTACCGGTGGGACGAGAGGGGGAATCGCCAGAAAAACCGGTGGCAATGACGGTAATTCTGACTTCTCCCTGCATTTTCTCGTCAATTACTGCCCCAAAGATGATATTAGCGTTGGGATCAACTACTTCATAGATAATTTCGGCGGCGGCATTGACTTCATGTAGGGTTAGATCTTGACCACCAGTGATGTTAAAGACTACACCTTTCGCCCCTTCGATCGAGGATTCCAGTAACGGCGAGGATATAGCCGCGATCGCTCCTTCCTTAGCCCGAGATTTTCCAGAACCGATGCCGATGCCCATTAGGGCTGAACCCGCATCGGCCATCACTGCCCGCACATCGGCGAAATCCACATTCACCAGACCGGGGATAGTGATAATATCCGAGATACCCTGTACCCCTTGCCGCAGCACATCATCAGCGACGCGAAAAGCCTCCTGTAGGGGAGTTTCGGCGGGTATTACCTGTAATAACTGGTTATTGGGGATAATAATCAGGGTATCGACCCGACTTTGTAAACCGCCCACCCCTTCATCGGCCTGATTAGTGCGACGACGACCCTCGAAGGTAAAGGGACGAGTCACAACTCCCACGGTCAAACAGCCGATTTCTTTGGCAATTTCGGCCACAATTGGAGCAGCCCCCGTTCCCGTGCCGCCGCCCATGCCGGCGGTAATAAAGACTAGATCGGTTCCTTCCAATGCTTGGGCGATTTCATCCCGGGATTCTTCCGCCGCTTTCTGTCCGATGGCCGGATTGCCGCCCGCCCCTAGGCCGCGGGTTAATTTTGTCCCGATTTGTAACCTTTGGGGGGCGGAGGAGTGGGCCAGGGCCTGGGCGTCGGTGTTAATTGCCCAAAATTCGATTCCGGTCACGCCGCTGGCGATCATGCGGTTAACGGCGTTACAGCCCCCACCGCCGACCCCGATCACCTTGATCTTGGCGACATTGCTCGGCACGATGCGATTACTACGACTTTCTTCTCGGGGTGTCATCTGTGATTCATGGGGACGAGTAAATAATACTCCAGCATTATTCTGAGAGTAATGATTATCTTCGCTCATAGCTGAACTTGCATAATCGTTACTGTTCAGATTGGGATAGGTGGGAACGATTTCATTAATCGATGTCATTGGAATTGGAACACTATTAGTACAAGATTCTGTTATTGGTTTGATGAATCAGAGATGCACTGTTAACACTATCACTAATATTATGTCGGTTCCAGTATCTACAGTATCAGTTTCTTGTTCATAAAATCATAATTTGGTTTTTTTGCCAATACCTAAAGGGAATAATTGCGTTTTTTTGCTGATCAATTCCAGTTAATCCCTACCAGTTGCCGCTACTTTGGCAACCATAGGGGCTGGCTGCGGTTTTAATTGTACAGTGGGAGCATCGGGATTGCTCAGGTCAATGTAGATAATTCGCGCTAGAGGTATCTTGGATGACAATTGCCGTGATTGTACGAGAGCGGTTAATTTTTCCGGCAATCTATCTTTATAAAAACCTAAATAGACCTGCCCCAGTTCGGTTTTTAGTACAAGATTACTAGGATTGCGCCAATCGATGGCGGTAACTTTAATGGATAAGTTGTCAATTAAGGGATAAATTTTTTGCCACTGTTGTTGATATTGTCGGTCGTAACCAAGCACTTCTAGGCTGGGTAATTGGGTTTTGGGTAGAGTTCGACCATAATAGTTTTGAGGAATTATCGTTCCCGAGGCATCTAAAAAGCCTTGCTGTTGATGGGAACGCCAACGGGCAACAGGTTTTCTTTCTTGAATAGAAACAATCACTTTCGGGGGTAATAATTGCCGCTCGATCTTAACATCGGCAATAGCGGGAATAGCCGCTAATTTTTCTCGCAATTGATGGGTGGGTAATTCCCAGAGAGACAGAGGATAGCTTAATTTTAGCCAAGCACGAATCGACTCGGACGACATTAATTCCGTGCCTGCGATTTCCACCTGTCCGGCCTTGGTAATTGTCCAATAGGGTGAAGTCATCCCCCAAGCTAATCCCGTCGCTAAACCACTAACCACCAGAAAGCGACCCAAGGCTTGCCACACCTTCGATCGCCTTTGGTGGCGCAGGTTTTGTCGTTTTTGTTCCAGGGAGAGGGAAGAAAGGATTTGATCGCTCATAGGGGAAATCCGGGACAGTTTTGCTGTTATCTTAGGTCGCGAAGTGGGCTGCTGGCAACTTGATCGCTACTCAAATAACCAGTTTGACAAAGAAAGAGATAATCAATGTTATAACAGTAGTAGTCTACAGGCGTTCTTTTGTCTGTCTCCAGTAAACCTAAACGCTCCTTTTTGCCAAGATATTTCGACGGTCAGCCAGAAAGAGCATTTCGGCAAGAACAGCCTAATTTATCCGAAAATTACCTATGGTTATCAACAAACGCGGACTTGTTCTCGGTGCTACAGCAGTGGTCCTGTCTACCGTCGCCGTCACGGGGGCGGGATTCCGTCTCTCCCAAAGTCAAGCTTTTTTTCAGGAAAGTCCCAAGGAAACCGTTGATGAGGTTTGGCAGATCATCAACCGCACTTATTTAGATGGCACTTTTAATCAATCGGACTGGAACGCCATCCGCAATCAGTATTTAAATCGTTCCTACAAAAATCAAGAGGAAGCATACACCGCTATCCGCGAGATGTTAAAAACTCTCAATGATCCCTATACCCGTTTTATGGATCCCAAAGAGTTTAACAATATGAAGATCGATACATCGGGAGAATTGACCGGGGTAGGGATTCAACTGACCAAAGATGAGAAAACTAAGCAGTTAGTCGTGGTTTCACCCATTGAAGACACTCCCGCTTCTAAAGCCGGTGTGCTGCCTAAAGATGTGATTATCGCTATCGATGGTAAATCTACCGAAGGTATGGAACTGGAGCAAGCGGTGAGCATGATCCGCGGCAAAGTGGGGACAAGCGTTAAGATCACGATTCAACGGGGTGAGGAGAAGAAAGAATTGACTCTTACCCGGGCCAAAATTGAAATTCACCCGGTGCGCGCCCACACGGAAAACACCCCGATCGGTAAAATCGGTTATATCCGTCTTAATCAATTTAGCGCCCAAGCTAGTGGCGATATGAGTCAAGCGATTCGCGAATTGGAAACCGAAGAGGTGAAGGGTTATATTCTCGATCTGCGTTCTAACCCCGGCGGTTTACTCTACGCCAGCATCGAAATCGCTCGGATGTGGATACCTGATGGTTTAATTGTCTCTACGGTCGATCGCAAAGGGGTGACGGAACGTCAACGGGCCAACAATCAAGCTTTGACTAATAAACCGCTGGTTGTCCTCGTCGATGGTGGTTCCGCCAGTGCCAGTGAAATTCTCTCCGGAGCTTTACAGGATCATGATCGGGCGGTTATTGTCGGTACGAAAACCTTTGGTAAGGGATTAGTGCAATCGGTACGCAGTCTCAGTGACGGTTCGGGATTAGCGGTGACAATTGCCAAGTATCTCACCCCCGACGGACGGGACATCAATAAAGATGGTATTCATCCGGATGTGGAGTCAGAACTGAGCGAGGAAGAGCGCAAAAATCTTCAACAGGAACGGGATCGGGTGGGAACCTTCCAGGATCCTCAATTCAAGAAGGCTTTTGAAATCCTAGAAAAAGAAATCACTGAAGGCAAGAAAACGCCCACCAATACCGCTAAACAATAGGTTGACATTTGCCCGCTCGAATTAAACCCACCCGACGGGCGATCGCTTCTCCCCGCTCGGCAAAAGGACCCCAGTATTGACCATTAACTGGGGTTTTTCCGTTTTCTAGGGCTATAATCTGACAAATTCCCGTATTTTCCCGGACAATGTACCAGTTTTGTGCGCTATTATCCATAGATTTTTCTCCTTATACCCCAAACCCTAGGGTTGATTCATAGTAGGGTTGATTCATGAATCAACCCTACCCCAAACCCCACACCCCACACCCGTTCGGCTGAGCTCACGGCCGAAGCCCACACCCCACACCCGTTCGGCTGAGCTCACGGCCGAAGCCCACACCCCACACCCGTTCGGCTGAGCTCACGGCCGAAGCCCACACCCTACACCCGTTCGGCTGAGCTCACGGCCGAAGCCCACACCCTGCCCCCACGAAAAACTTTTTGCCGCAAACCCGAAGTAAAAAATTTTTATAAACTTCTTGACAAAACCGGGGAGATAAATGCTAATATTAAAAAGGTCTGTCCAATGGGGATTAGCCAAGCGGTAAGGCAGCGGGTTTTGGTCCCGCCATTTCCTAGGTTCGAATCCTAGATCCCCAGTTTAGTATTTTTTATCCCTAATCCGCCAATGATCGAGAATATCCTTGATCAAAGCTTCCTTTAGCCAAATACGACCGATAAGCGTCAGGGGAACCGCTAGAAATAGCCCTAAAAAGCCAAAAATCGAGGCGAAAAACAACTGGGCCAACAGGGTAAAAGCGGGTAAGAGTTTGAGCGACTGCACTGTTAAAATCGGCAGCGGTGAATGACGGTCGAAATATTGAATTAACAGATAAATACTGCTGTAGAGTAGTAAAACCGCCCAGGGTTGCCAGGGAGCTTCCAGAAGGGCGATAGAAAAGGGTAAAATCGTGCTTAAAACTGGCCCGAGGTTGGGGATAAAGGTGAGAAATCCCGCCAGAATAGATTGGGAAAAAGCCAGAGGAATGCCGATCAGGGATAGACCTAGGCAACTGCCCAAGGTCATAATCAACATATGACAGAAAATCCCTTTTAGCCAAGCTTTTAAATCTCGATCGCACTGTTCTAGGATCGATCGTACCCGAGAACGGTAGAAAGCGGGAAATAAACGCAGAAAACAACGGTGGTAAGCGGCAGGATCGGCGAGAATCATCAAGCTCAGGGCAATAATTAGCAGTAAGCTGAGGATAATGCCGAAAGTACCGTAAAAAATGCTCAAACCCCGGCCAGCAATTTGGTTAATCAGGGGTTGTAATTGAGCCAGCAGGGTTTTAAAGTCTGGAAAGACACTGGCCAAACTAGGATCGAGATAATCCTCAAGACGATGCACTTGTCCCCAGAGTCTTTCTATAGCTTGGGGCAGTAAACTAAATAATTGGCGAAATTGTTGAACTAAAGCGGGTATAATCCCCACAAAAATACCGATAATACCAATAAAGAAGCCAAAAAGGGTAATAATTAGGGCGTGGGAACGCTTGAGGTGATGACGCTGCCACCAAGTCACAGCTAAATTTAAAATCTGCGCCAGAAGAATCGCCATCAATAGTAATAAGAGAATCTGTCGAATCTGCCAGAGAATCAGCAGACAAAAGACTAACAGGACTAAACCGAGGCTGCTGCCAAAAGTCATGGTGAGTAAGGAGAAAAATTCCTAATCAGTTATTGTCCGTCTCCAGAGGGCAAAAACCGTGAGCAGAAAAGGAGTAAAAACCAGAATTAAAGTGTTAAGAGGACCAGGAGCGATCGATAATAAAGGGGCAAGATATTTAATTCCCAGGGAAATTAAAGCCGATATCAAGATTATTTTGATAATAAAGCCGCTCATAGATGAATGTTTAGGGGACACCAGCACTATCTTATCCCTGAAGAGGTTAAAAATTGGTCAAAATGTGGAAATCATCCCCCATCAGTTTTATTAATACTAGGGCGAAGGGGCTAGATTTTCTGGGGGAGGTCGGTTCCGAGGGAAGAGGAAAGTATGAGACAATGGAAAGAAAAGGCTCAGTCAATTAACTAGAGATATTCATTGCTAGGATTTAAGACTTAATAGCAAGGATCAATCTTGACAGCAGATAAGATTTACCCTGTCCACCTCCTCTATCGTGCCGCCAACAGTCACCGTGATCACATTAACTCTTTTACACCCCAGTCAAGCCACGCCTCTACAACATTGGCAATTTGACAATGAT
This sequence comes from Microcystis sp. M144S2, assembly GCF_020246065.1. Classification (NCBI taxonomy): domain Bacteria; kingdom Bacillati; phylum Cyanobacteriota; class Cyanophyceae; order Chroococcales; family Microcystaceae; genus Microcystis; species Microcystis sp. M144S2. The sequence goes on along the minus strand of NZ_JADBTR010000120.1, from coordinate 18,399 downwards.
CAATCAACCATTCTCATCGGCAGGGCGCTGGATAATCATGTAGTTCTCTATAGTGCTGTGGTTTCGAGGCGGCACTTAGAAATCCACCGTAATGATCGCAATGATTGGGAATTGGAAAATTTAGGGGCAAATGGGACGTTTCTCAATGGCAAACCGATCGAGAAAACCGCCGTCGTTGATGGTATGGTGGTTCGTTTAGCCGCCTCCGGCCCGCAAATTCAAATTCGTCTCATTGATGAGGACGAGCAACCAAAATTAATCCTCAAATCCCTAGAGGCTCCTTTGGTGGGCAATCAAACTCAGCCAGAAAAGGATACTATCGCCAGCTAGAAAATATTAAATTTTTATAAAGTTTTTTCAATTTCCCTAACAAAATGTAAAAATAGATACAGAATAAGAAATAAAATCTTCTAGCTTGCTGTCCCTAAATAGGGACGACAAGGGGGATTAAAGTCACTTTAAAGCATTGCAGGGAGTCAGTGATATGATGTTAGCCTATCGAGGAGTTAAGTACGAAAGGGATTCTCTCCCCTTGGAGATGAAGACCGGAGATATCGGGGGTAAATACCGAGGTCAAGACTGGAATCACCATTATCCTCGCCATATGCTCCAATTAGAACCGAAACTGCATCGTCAGTATCGTGGAGTTGCCTACAGCACCCGTCCTCATCTTGCTGGACAAGTCACCCCGAACACTTGTCCGTTGCCGGTTGTCAAACCCCCTATTGTCGTCCAAGAGGAAACCCTTTCTAGCGTCCATCTGAACAATATTCGTCGTCGTCTGGAACGTCGTTTACAAATCGCTCAAGAGAATGGTGACGAAACCCTCGTTAATCTCTTGAAAAAAGAATCCCAAGACTTAGCCTTAAACTGCTAGATTAGCGGTTTTTCTCCACTTTCCCCTCGGTTCTGCCGGGGGGAATATTTTTGGGCGCAAAAATGCCTAAATCTTCCCCCCGCTCACTCCCAGGGCCGGCACTTTTTGATTTTAAAAAAGCCTAAAGATATTATCCAACAAGATTTTTATACCAATTCTCCAAAGTCTGACTACAGAAGTTTAATCCCCCTAAATCCCCCTTAAAAAGGGTGACTTAAATTCGATGTGTAGTTTTAATTTAGAGAAATGGTATTAGATTTTTTCAGCCAACTCTAGTTAGGAGTTTACAAGCTTTTAATTATATTAGGTCGAGGTCTATTTTAGTTCGGGTTCGGATTGGGGCGTTGTATCATTTCCACAACATTTTTGATACCTTGGATAAAAGTTTGAAAACTACGCGATTTATTTTCAGTTAGGGAAAGATGGGGGGCAATCTGTTTAGAGTGGGTTCCTGCATAATACTCTTTCACTAGCTTTTTTAATTCTTGTTTGGCCGAGTTAAGCAGGTCTGGTTCTCTGTATTTACTTTTATTTTGTTTTTGGCCGAGACTATTTAAATTAAGTAGCTGGTTATAATTAAATTAAAAATGGATTTTAGGTTCGATCCCCCCTGCCCCCCTTGATAAGGGGGGTGCCGATAGGCGGGGGGATCCCCCCTTAATCCCCCCTTAATAAGGGGGGGATCTGATAATTTTTAACGCCTACCTACTTATAGGCCTTGGCTACCGCTGCTAAATCTCCCAGAAACCAAGATTCTAATTCATGGCAAATAATCCTAATTAAGACTTGAGCATCACTGGCATTTTGACAAATTTCCCCTAGGTCTTTTTTGAGTTTTTGACAGTCGTGGGAATCCTGATCATGGACAATAATAAATTTGGTATTGGGACTAGATTTCTTGAAAGCTTTGAGTTTTATAGGAATAGATTTTGCTAGGTCTTGTTTACCTTGATGACTAATACATATATAGCTAATTTCTGGGGGAATAAGTTTAGGCAAAAGTTCGTTTAACACATTTTCTATAGATGACTCTTCTAGCAAAAATACGATATCATAGTTCATTGGGGTTCTACTCCTTTAAACCAGCCTTGATTCCAAAGATAGCCGGGTAAATCGCCTTCCGCTACTAAGTTTTTGATGATTTCGCTATCGGCAGCCCTATGGATTTGGGTGATACCTTGGGATTTAATTAGCCAGAAAATACTAGCTAGTGGAACCGCATTGAGAAAATCGGGGGAGTGGCTAGAAATAAATACCTGACCCCCCTGATCGCTATAGTGGGCGAATTCTTCGGCTAGTTCTTTTAATAAAGTAGGATAAAGTTGGTTTTCTGGTTCTTCGACACAGAGTAGGGGATGAGGATTGGGATCGAATAGTAATATTAAATAGGCGAACATTTTCATAGTCCCGTCAGAAACATAGCGATCAATAAAAGGGTCTTTAAAGGCCTGATCTTGAAAACATAAAATCAAGCGACCGTCTTCGGTTTCTTTGGCTTCCACAGAGGAAATACCCGGAACTCTTTGTTTCATTTTTTCGAGAATTTGCTGAAAAATTGTGGGATATTGTTGATAAATATATTGAGCAACTGTAGCTATATTGTCGCCAGTAGGGGATAAGTGTTCAGCATAAGATAGTTCTTTACTTCCTCTAGCTTCGCTAATATGAAAGTCAGAAACGTGCCAATTTTCAATCAGAGAACGAAAGGCTGTAGCGGCTTTAAAACGTTGAAATTGTCCTAATCCTTTGATTGCTAGTATATCGTTAGATTCTAGCTGTTGTTCTTCTCGATCGAGTTCTTTATCCGGTTTACTAAAATCTTCTTCGTTGGTGATAGCATATCCTTGACCAAGTTGAAAATCTAAAAAATGAAAAGGTTTACCGTGTTCACCCCGTTTATAGCGAAGTATTTCGCGTTTGATAACAGGGCGATTTTTGTTTTGTCCAATTATAAGTATATAAGTAACCAGACGTTCTGTATCTAAGATTTTCATGGGAAATTGCAGCTCGATTTCAATATCTTCCTGTTCTTGACCTCTAGTGATAATTTCTCTATAACCGCCGCGAATTTGTAAAGCTTGGCGAATGTTATTTTTGAGGGCATCTCGCAGAAAACCAAAAATATCAAATAGAGTAGATTTTCCCGTGCCGTTAGCTCCAATAATCACACAAAAAGGGGGAATATCTCTTATGTGTATATTTTTAAACATACGATAGTTTTTTATTTTAATAGAAACAATTTTCATGACATAATCGAGCAGTTATAGTTTTTTTGATTATACGATTGATTAGGTGAAGATAACTGATCAATTAGCCAAAAAAGCCAGAGATTAGACTCTCTGGGAAATTGGGGTATAAATCAGTTAGAAACTAGAGAGGCAAGCTCAACCGCCTGATGAAGGGACAAGAAACCAGACTCAACACAAGTTGCCCAAAATAGCGTAAATTGTCTATAAATTTGTTCAACGACTTGAATTAGTACAAATGTTTGACTGTATTATCATCGGTGCGGGACCAGCAGGAGCGACGGCGGGTTATCATCTAGCTAAAAAGGGACGATCGATCCTGATCCTCGATAAAGCGAAATTACCCCGTTATAAACCCTGTGGTGGGGGAGTATCCCCGGCAATTAAGCAATGGTTTGATTTTGATTTTACCCCCGTGATCGAGAATACCGTCACGCAAGTACAGTTTACTTGGAAACAGGGGGATGCCGCCACCACTAAGTTAAATATGCTAGAACCGATGTGGATGGTACAAAGGGATCGTTTCGATGATTTTTTAGGTCAACAGGCGATCGCAGTCGGGGCAACTATCCAAGATAACAGCGAAGTTACCCAGATCAAATTTGTCCAAGATCACTGGCAAGTTACCACATCTCAAGGAACATTTTCAGGCAAATATCTGATTGCTGCCGATGGTGTTAGGGGCAATACCAGTCGCTGGTTGGGATTACCGGCGAAAAACCAAGCGATCGGGGCTACTCTGGAAATTACTAACGCAGAAGCGACTATTCCCCCCAAAAAAGCTTTTTTTGATTTTGGTTCCCTAAAAAATGGTTATATCTGGGCTTTTCCCAAGTCTAATGGTTACACAATTAGCGGTGGTTGTTTTAAGGGCAGCATCAAATCCGAGGAGCTAAAAAAACAACTGTTAAATTATGCCCATCAAAAGGGCTGGAATTTAGAGGATTATCGCTATAGTGAGTATGCTTTAGCCCTTTGGAATGGAAATCAACCGCTACACGCCCAAAATGCCTTAATTGCAGGAGAAGCGGCGGGTATTCTCGATCCGCTCATCGGTGAGGGTATCCGTCCGGCAATTTTGACGGGAGTTAAGGCAGCCGAGGCGATCGATCGAGCTTTAGCCGGGGATAATCAGGCTTTAGCGGGCTATAGTCGGATAATTCGGGAAGAATGGGGGGAAGATATGGCTTTAGCGGCTAAATTAGCCGGTTTATTCTATCAATTTACCCAAATCGCCTACAATGTCGCCGTTAAACGCCCGATCGCCGGTCAACTGATGGGACGTATTCTCGTGGGAGATTTAAAATACCGGGATGTTACGGGACAAGCGATGCAACAATTGAAAAAGCTTTTACTGCCCGGATTCGGTTGGTGATAACACCTCGCGCACCAGGGTGGGGGTGACTCGATCGCTAATGGTGACTTGGCCGATTGCCGTTGGTAAAATAAATCTAACTTGACCATCTTTAACCTTTTTATCGGCAGTGAGAGCATTTACCATCTCATCGGCATTTAAAGGCGGCATACGGGTTTCTAAGGCGGCTTTTTCGATTAAATCGGTTTGACGTTGATTTTCCCCGGCGGTCCACATTCCCAGTTTAACAGCGATCGCTCCTGCCGCCACCATCCCCAGGGCCACCGCTTCCCCGTGGTTAACGCTAGTATATCCCGTTAAACTTTCAATGCCGTGGGCGATCGTGTGACCATAGTTTAAGATCGCCCGCAAACCCGCTTCTTTTTCGTCTTTGCCTACCACATCTGCTTTAGCTTGGCAAGACTTTGTAATAATTGTTTGCAATAGCTCGCCATCGATCTGAGAAAAACTAGCTAAATTGTCCGAGTCTTCTAACTGTTGAAATAACTCAGCATCCCAAATTACACCGTATTTAATCACTTCTGCCATTCCAGCCCGAAATTCTCGCACGGGTAGGGTTTTAAGCACGCTAGGATCGATCAGAACTAATTTCGGTTGATAAAACGCCCCGATCAGATTTTTGCCCTGGGGATGATTAACACCGGTTTTACCCCCGATGGAAGCATCTACCATGGCTAACAGGGTGGTGGGAACCTGGACAAAATTAACGCCCCGTAACCATGTGGCTGCTGCAAATCCCGTCATATCCCCGATTACACCACCACCGAGGGCAACCATAGTCGAGGAACGTTCCAACCGGTGAACGAGGGCCGTATCATAAACTTGGGCGATCGAATCGAGGGTTTTATAATTTTCGCCGGCGGGGATCAGATGAGTAAAAACGACAAATCCCGCTTTTTCTAGAGAATTAACGGCTGTATGTCCGTAATACTCAAAAATTTCGGGATTAGAAACCAATAAAACCTTTTTACCTAAGTTTAACTGGCTCATTTCTGCACCGAGATTAGCTAAACTGCCCTTGTCGATCAGAATATTATAGGAGCGATCAGGTAAATTAACGGGAATACAAATAGCCATAGGGTGTGGGGTGATGTTTCAGTGATCAGTAAACAGTAAACAGTAATCAGTAAACAGTGATCAGTAAACAGTGAAAAGACAGTGGGAAACTGCCATTTAATGCTGCTCACTTAATACATACTGCTCACTGAAAACTTAAATCTGATAACTGATAACTGAGTCGGTTATGGGCGCAGCTTAGTCAACTCCAAGAGCAGACGACAGGATAAAAAACAGATAAAGCTCTCTCCCAGAAAGAGACTTAATTGCCAAGCGTCAGCGATCAAGTCTGTGGATAATTGTAGGGGAACTAGGCCGCGGACTAGGGCAAAAGCTGCCACTGTACCATCTTTGAGATGGGGATTATCGTCGTTACGGACGACATAACGATAGGTGACACCGAAGAGAAATCCGCTAATTATCGCCCCGGATATCTTGACAAAAGCGCCAATTAGTGTGAGCGATTCCCCTAACAATAGTCGATCAACAGTTAAAAATAGCAGATAGGGAACCAGGAAAGCCAGAGCCGAGATACTCCCCACCTGTATGGATTCGATTCTTTCCTTGAGCGTAATTTGCATGATCGCCTCTCTAAAACGGAGTCACTGATGAAGTATTATAAATTGAGTAGTTATCTCCTAAGTATTTCGTTTAACAAAGGCAATTATGGATATTTTGACACTTGGTTGGGTTAGCATTCTCGCCCTGTTCACTTGGTCGATCGCCATGGTGGTTTGGGGTCGTAACGGTTTCTAGGTAATCTATAGATACCATGGAAACATCCTTGATTCTCAACACTCTCTTTCTAGTCGCCTTAATTCTCCTCGTTATCGTCAGTGGTGGCATTCTCTACCTGACGACTACAGAATGGCGCGATCGCCGTCGTCAAGATGGCGATAAAAAATTAGGAAAATAAATAATTCTGAACAGGTGTACTTAATTGCGCCTGTTTTTCCTTTACTATGATTAAAATACTGCACTTATCGGATATTCACATGGGGAGCGGTTTTTCCCATGGACGTTTAAATCCAAAAACGGGATTAAATACTCGTTTAGAGGATTTTATGGGCAGTTTAAGCCTCTGTATCGATCGGGCTATTGCCTCCCCTGTGGATCTAGTGCTTTTTGGGGGAGATGCCTTTCCCGATGCCACTCCTCCTCCTTTTGTTCACGAAGCTTTTGCCAGTCAATTCCGTCGTCTTGCCGATGCTAAGATCCCGACGGTGTTATTAGTGGGTAATCACGATCAACATTCTCAGGGTAATGGCGGTGTCAGTCTCTCCATCTATCGTACCTTAGCGGTGCCGGGGTTTATTGTTGGCGATCGCCTGACCACCCATCGCATCACCACTCGCAACGGCGATATCCAAGTAATTACTTTACCTTGGTTAACCCGCGCCACTCTCTTAACCCGTCCCGAAACCGAGGGTTTATCCTTGAGTGGGGTAAATGAATTGTTAATTAACCGTTTGGAACCAGTTTTAGAAGGAGAAATTCGCCAATTAGATACAAGCGTACCAACAGTTTTATTAGCCCATTTAATGGCCGATAGAGCTAGTTTAGGAGCAGAAAGATTTTTAGCGGTTGGTAAAGGTTTTACCGTGCCTTTATCCCTGCTAAATCGTCCACAATTCGAGTATGTTGCCCTAGGCCATGTTCACAAACACCAAAATCTTAATCCTAGCAATGATCCGCCTATTGTCTATCCGGGGAGCATTGATCGAGTGGATTTTAGCGAGGAAAAAGAAGATAAAGGCTATGTTTTAATAGAAGTGGCTAAAGGAGAGGTTAAATGGGAATTTTGTCCTTTACCCGTGCGTCGTTTCCGTTCCATCGAAGTGGATGTTTCCGAGGCAGCAAACCCCCAAAAAGAATTGCTAAAAGCTCTCAAAAAACATGATATTCAGGAAGCAGTTATCCGCTTAGTTTATAAAATTCGCAGTGAACAATTAGAACTAATTAACACCAATCAGCTTGACGAGGCTTTAAAAACTGCCCATAGTTATAGTATTCGGGCGGAATTAATTAGTCAATTAACCCGTCCCCGTTTACCGGAATTAGGGGTGGGCAATCAATTAGATCCGATGGAGGCGTTAAAAGCTTATATCGACAATAAGGAAGATTTGCGCGATATTGTTGATGATATGTTAGAGGCAGCCCAGCTTTTATTAAATCAACAGCCAGAAATTTGGCTAGAGGAAGAAACCTCGATTTAGCTATCAGTTATCAGTTATCAGTTATCAGTTATCAGTTATCAGTTGTCGGTTTACTGCTCACTGAAACATCTTCCCTATCCCTGTTTGAACTAACAATGAGTTTATGTCTTAATCCCGATTGTCTATATAACAATGATCCTACAGATAAATTCTGTCAAAAATGTCGCTTTCAATTATTACTCAAAGATCGTTATCGTGCTATAAAATTAATTGGTCAAGGAGGTTTCGGTAAAACTTTCCAAGCAATTGATGAGGATAAACCTTCTCAACCCTATTGTGTGATTAAACAATTTTTTCCTAGCGCTCAAGGCAGTAATGCTCTCAAGAAAGCGGCGGAATTATTTAAAGAAGAAGCGATTAGTTTAGATAATCTCGGTCAACACCCACAAATTCCCTCCCTCTATGCCTATTTTACCGGCAATGATAGGCGACAATATCTTGTTCAAGAATATATTGAGGGAGAAAATCTAGAACAAGAATTACAAAGCGAGGGAGTTTTTAATGAGGAAAAGATCAAACATCTTTTATTAGAAATTTTGCCAATTCTTGATTTTATCCATGCTAAAAGAGTCATTCATCGAGATATTAAACCTGCTAATATAATTAGGAGACGCATCGATAATAAACTAATTTTAGTTGATTTCGGTGCCTCTAAATTTATCACTATTGCTAATCTTTCCCTAACAGGAACAGTGATCGGTTCGGCGGGATATATCGCCCCGGAACAAAGTAATGGTAAAGCTATTAATAGCAGTGATTTATATAGTTTAGGAGTCACTTGTATCTATTTATTAACGGGAGTATCTCCCTTTGAATTATTCGATGTCAGTGAACATGAATGGGTATGGAGACAGTACCTTATTAATAATCCTGTTAGTGTTGAATTAGGCGAAATTTTAGATAAATTAATTGAATTTGGTACCAAAAAACGTTATCAATCAGTCGAGGAAGTCCTGCAAGAGTTAGCGGTAAAATTAGCCGTAGTGATTCCGCCAAAACCCCGATCACAGGACACAATTCAAGAAACGGTTTTATCAGTTTTTCCAGTTGCCACCAGGGAGGAAATTAACCTCAAAAGTGTCAAGGCAATTGATTACACCAATCTGCGGGATTTATTAGCGCAAGAAAAATGGCAAGAGGCAGATCAAGAAACGGCTAATTTATTATTAAAAGTTGCCGATCAAACTAAAGAAAAATATCTTAAGATAGAAGATATAGATAACTTTCCCTGTGAAGATTTAGCCACTATCAATCAACTCTGGTTACAATATAGTCAGGGAAAATTCGGTATATCTGTTCAGAAAAGAATCTATGAAAGTTTGGGAGGAAGCGGCAATTATGATCAACAAAAATGGAACGCTTTTGGAACAAAAGTCGGTTGGCGAGTTAATAACAAGTGGTTATACTACGATCAAATTACTTTCTCTCTCAAAGCACCCTCCGGACATCTTCCCACCCTTGTGTGGGGTGTGGGGGGTGGAATAATTCTTTTTTCTCGTCTGGAAACCTGTGTGCCATTGACGTAGTTTCTAACAGGGGGTAAATTGACTTAAAAACTTTTCTGGAGAATTAAACAATTTCTGCCTTCGCCAGTGCGGATATATTGTAAAGTATCGGTAAGAGAACGCATGAAAAGTAATCCTCGATCGCTTTCCATTTCCAAAGGTGCGAGGGGATGTTGTTGTAGAGAATCGAGTTTGGCTTGCAGATCAAAAGGTTGACCGTGATCCCATATTCTTATTTCTAGAGAATGGGACGAAAAAGTTAATTCTAGATCGATGGGTGTAGTTGGGGGTAAATGTTGGTGAGCGTAACGGACAGCATTAGTAAATCCTTCTGCTAAAGCCACCTTACACTGCCAAAGCACCGAGTCGGGTAGAAAGGAACTGCCGTGAGATTCAAACCATTGTAGAACTGGGATTAAAGCTGCCAATTCCGTCTGGACTTGTAGATGGAATTGGAGGGGGGAAGAAGGGGAATTTAAGACTTCAGAAGGCACCACTGTTTTTTTGAAAGAGAATCAAAATTGTTTTAAAAATCAGTTGTAGATCGTAGCCTAAACTCCAATTTTCTTGATAGCGCAAATCTAGTTGAATTACCTCTTCAAAATTACGCACCTGAGAGCGACCATTCACCTGCCATTCTCCCGTCATACCGGGTTTTACATCTAAACGTTGCCATTGGGGAACATCGTAGCGTTCCACCTCATCCGGTGTGGGGGGACGAGTGCCGACAAGACTCATTTCACCGGCGATCACATTCCAAAACTGGGGCAATTCGTCTAAACTGGTACGACGTAAAAATTTTCCTACCCGGGTAATCCTGGGATCATTTTTATTCTTAAAAAAAGCTCCCTCCGCTTGATTGGGGATTTTATCCTTGAGTGTTTCTGCATCCACACACATGGAACGAAACTTAAGAATCTTAAATTCCTTTCCCAACCAACCGCAGCGGGTTTGACTGAAAAAAATTGGCCCTGGACTGTCTAACTTAATAGCGATAGCAATGGGGACAAAAATAACCCCCGTGATTAATAAACCCACGATGCCACCAAGAATGTCAAGACCGCGCTTTAACCAACTGCGAATCGAGGGATGGGTTTCTGGTAGATGGTTTTCAGGGGTAGTAAGGCCGTTTTCTTGGGCTGCTAGGGGGGAGGTTTGGAAAGTGAATAATTGATCTAGTCCCGTAATCGATAAAACCCCCATCACTGGGGGATGGACGTTAGCCAGCACTAACTCGATATTTTCTGCCCTGGCCGCTTTGAGATTATGGACTAAAGCACCCACACCACTACTATCCATAAATTGAGTGGCATTCAGATCGAGAATGACTTTTTCGGGAGTGGGTGTTTGGGCGATGAGATGGTGAAACAGATCCTTAAACTGTACTGCTTCCAAGACAGTCAAGCGATCCGGCATCCGCAAAACCGGATACTCCATCGGAATGATCAGAAAACGTGTTTCAGGAATTTGGGAAGTCATCGACACAAAGAGGTGGTTTGATAGATGAACAAGGCCTGATGACCCACTTAAATTTTTACTACACTTTTCCCCAAATACCAATGGGTAATGTCACAGATTACCTGTGATTATCGGCTAACGAATCTCACCCAGGGGCGGACGGCCTTGGGTTTGGGCTTTCGCTTTGGCAGCACTCTTTCTCAGGGCATCTAAACGGGTCTCATAACGCTTACGCAGACGACGGTTGGGCGTTTGTTCAATTAGGGTTTTAAAGGCACTGCCTAGGCTCTTATAGGCGTTGGGCAGAGAATAACCGAAACGGGTGGCCAGGGCGATCGCTTTTTCATCGGCTTCGATCGCTTCTTTGAGAATTTTATCGCCATTATTTTTGCGCCAGAGACGATAACCGGAAATCCCACATAATCCCATAGCCAAAAGCAATAATAACCCGTCCTGTACCCATAATTCCCCCACCGCACCACCTAAACCAATAGCGAGGGCGGCCATTTCCCAGCCTTCCCGCGGAATACTATCATTTTGAATCCTGGCCACTTCATGCCAAAAGAGCAAATTACGCTGATCGATGGCTAAATTTTCCCATTTTGCCAAATCTATCTGAATTTCTACCTCGTCTCTGCCAATTTCTTCACAACGGATCAGGGGGGGGTTAACCTCTGTGGAACCTTCTACCGTTACCCAACTTTGTAATTCTGGGGGCAGTAGGGTTTTTAGGCGCCGAAGTTCGCTCATTTCGGCTCGTGCAGAGGAGGCCGCATAAGATGTCATAGATTTTTTACCTATTCTCTACCAATGACGATGATTTCTATTTTGGATCATAGCGGTCTTTTTTGTGATCTTGGCAGCTTTTAGCAGTAGGAAGCATTTTCAGTGATCAGTAATCAGTGAGGGAAGTGGGGAGTGGGGAGTGGGGAGAAACAATCCATAACTGGGTTTTTAAAGTTCGATTGGGAGTCAATCATACTAAGTAGGTCGGTGTTAAAAATTGTCAGATACCCCCCTTATTAAGGGGGGATTAAGGGGGGATCAAAGACAAAATCTCTCTTCTATTTACTTATTAAATAGACCGTAACTTTTGCCGACTAATGCTCAAATATATCTTTGTATTGCTGTAAATCTAAAGCGGTGAAGATGGGGATACAACTAAAGCACTTTTGGGCTAATTCCCATCTTTCTTCTCTTTGCAGCATCACAATTAGTTTATCTCGCACTGACAGTAAATAGCGCACATCGTTAGCCGCGTAAATCAGTTGTTTTGGAGTAAGATTAGCGACATTTCCCCAATCAGAACTTTGAGCGGTTTTATCTAATTCTATGCCTTCCAATTCCTGCACGAGACTTTTTAACCCGTGACTGCTAGTATAAGTCCGAGCCAGTTTACTGGCGATTTTAGTGCAGAAAATCGGTTTAGTGGCAATGCCAAAAGTTTGGGACAATTGAGCCACATCAAAACGGGCGAAATGAAAGACTTTTTCTATCCGCTCATTCTCCATGACCTTTTTGAGATTAGGAGCCTCTGTTTGCCCCCTAAAAATGCGAATAGCGGTGACAAAACCACTGGGATCACAGAGTTGAATTAAACACAGTCGATCGCGCCCCGGTATTAATCCCATCGTTTCTGTATCTACAGCGATCGAATTAACCCCTAGATAACGGGATAATAGGTCATCGCTTAAATCTCGATCGCACACTTGAAAATTATCTAAGTTCATATATTTAGCAGATAGGAGACAGGAGACAGGAGGGAAATTTGTAATGCTTTTGCCTATTGCACGAGTGCCTTTATTTCCCTGATAACTGATCACTGATAACTGATCACTGATAACTGAAAAGGCTGATAGCTAAAGACTGGTAATTAATTTTAGGTATCATCATGGTCATTTTGTCAACGCTTTTTAACAAAAAGTTGTGTAAAATAATATTCACCAGCATTATTTTTAGCGATACCGATACCAGTGAGATTATAATCACCAACCATATTTTTTTGATGACCGGGGCTATTAATCCAACCCTTGACGGCAACGCTAACGGGGTCAGGATATCCCTTCATAAAAGCCAAATTTTCGCCCATTTTTTCTAAAGGAATCTTCCTTTGTACTGCCTTGACTCTTCCCTCAAAACCATCATGACTAAAAGGAGCCTGTTTATTGGCCATTTTTTGACTAAATAAGCGAGCTTCATGACTAATACGAGCATCGAGACGTAGGGGCGGTAAATTTTGAGAAATTCGGTAGCGATTAACTTGATAATTAGTGTTTTCTTCAAGGGTAATAAAAAAAGATTGATTCCCGATAGGATCGTAGCTAAGGGGATTAGTAGAAACAGGAGCGGATTGACGTTTTAAAAAGATTTGAGTAAAGTACAATTTTCCTTGACTATCCGTCGCTACTCCAATCCCGGTACTATCAAAATCTCCCTCCATATTTTCCCGATGACCTTGACTTTTAATCCAACCATCCACAGCAATCATTACCGGGTCCTCATAACCTTGATTAACTGCCAGATTTTCCCCCACCGCTTCATAGGGAACTGAAACACCAATAGTTTGCGCTCTTTTGTCAAAATCTTGGTGACTAAAAGGAACCAAACCCGAGGCCATACGTTGGCTATGTAATCTTGCTTGTTGCGAAATTGCCCGATTTAACAGTAGGGGAGATAAATTGCGAGATTGACGATAGCGATTGACCTGTTGATAAATTTTATTCTCTAAAATAAGTAAAGTTGCCGCATCTAAAGGAGAGGGAGAAGGAGAGGGAGAGAAAGATGGTACGAGTTCCTTAAAAGAGCTATAGTTTAAGGCACTACAGGCCATTAAACTTGTCGATATAAGCATCAAAATTCCTAACTGATAACGCTTCTTAAAAGAACTTTTCATGTTAAGCTAGTCTGGAACGGGAAATAGGTCAAAACGAATATCAAATTTAGATGCACCATAGCTTATCCCTCTCACTGATAACTGATAACTGATAACTGCTCACTGTTAACCATTCATCGATAGATATTTAGCCACCGATTGCACATCTTTATCACCCCGTCCAGAGAAATTAATAACAATGCGAGGACTACCAGTTACTTGTGGGCAAAGAGTTTCTAAATAGGCTAAAGCATGGGCAGTTTCTAGGGCCGGAATAATCCCTTCTAAACGGGAAACTCGTTGAAAAGCTTCTAGTGCTTCCCGGTCAGTGACACTGTAATATTCAGCGCGACCACTATCTTTTAAAAAGCTATGTTCTGGCCCGACTCCGGGATAATCTAAACCGGCACTAATGGAGTGGGCCTCGATAACTTGACCTTCGTTATCTTGTAATAAATAACTCATGGCCCCATGTAAAACCCCCGGTTGACCTTGGGTAAGGGTAGCTGCGTGTTTTCCAGAGGCGATACTTTCTCCGGCAGCCTCAACACCAATTAAACGCACGGAAGCTTCTTTAACAAACTCATGAAATAAACCCATAGCATTAGAACCACCCCCCACGCAAGCGAGGAGAATATCCGGTAAACCGCCCCATTTTTCCAGACTTTGCTGACGAGTTTCTTGACCGATAACCGCGTGAAAATCGCGCACCATCATCGGATAGGGATGGGGACCTGCCACAGAACCAAGGATGTAGTGAGTGGTTTCGACATTAGTTACCCAGTCGCGAATCGCTTCCGAGGTGGCATCTTTCAGGGTTCCCGTCCCGGCGGCCACGGGTTGCACCGTCGCGCCAAGCAGTCTCATGCGGAAAACATTGAGTTCCTGGCGTTCCATGTCGTGAATTCCCATATAAATCACGCATTCTAGACCAAAACGAGCGCAAACCGTAGCGGTGGCCACGCCGTGCTGTCCTGCCCCGGTTTCGGCGATAATTCGCTTTTTACCCATGCGTTTGGCTAATAAAACCTGACCGAGGGCGTTATTAATCTTGTGGGCCCCGGTATGGTTTAAATCTTCCCGTTTCAGGTAAATTTGCGCCCCAGTGCCGTCAGCTTTGGCATAATGGGCGGTGAGACGTTCGGCAAAATATAAGGGACTAGGTCTGCCGACGTAATCCTTGAGCAGTTGATTTAATTCGTCTTGAAAATCGGGGTCGTCCTTATACTGATTATAGGCCGTTTCTAGTTCACTTAAGGCTGGCATCAGGGTTTCTGGGACGTATTTGCCCCCGTAGCGTCCAAAACGCCCAAAAGCATCGGGATACTGGGTTACTGTGCTGGCTGAGGCGGTATAAATCGGCGTGATAGTCATGTAAACCTTCGATGAGAGACTTGTGATCCATTATAAATCTAAGGGTTTAGTCTCTGGGTTAACCTGAGTTCGAGGGCAATCATCGCCTAACCTACCCAATAATCAAAGGGTGAGCATTGCCCACCCTTTGACTGATTTTACAGCCAAATACTCACATCCACTTTTAACACCTGTCCTAATAGTAATAACCATTTTAATTGAGTCATCGGCCAGGGACAGGAAACATCTATTGAATTAGACCGCAAACAATTAGGAACTAGACGCTCGTGGAAATAATTATAGTATAATTCCTGAGAGCGATCGAGGGATAATCCTAGCTTTAATTGTTGGCCAACTTCAATTAAACGGGTGATTAAGCGAGTATCCTCCTCCGCAGTTAAAGGATCGCCATCGTGTAATAATTTCCCAAGAGATTGCCAGAGCAAACTTTCTAAGGTTTGACGCGCTTCGGGAATATTTAATTGACAGCGTAAATGATTGGCTTCCTTAGCAATAGCCAATAATTGATCGAGATTATTCTCCGTCGCTTGCCGCTGCTCAAAATCTTTTTCTAGGGCATTAATCACCTGTAAACAACGGTGAGAAATGGCAATATCTGCCGCTACCTGTAACTCTTGAGGTACGGGAATCTCATCCCGTTGGAAAGCAGCTAAAATGCCGTAATTATCCCGATAAACTTGGGTGTATAATTGATCAAGACGTTTTTTAGTTTCGGCTGTCACCTTCTGCATGATCCGGTGTCTTTCGTCGGCAAAAAGATGGGGTAAAGCAAAAAAGTTTTCTCCCAATCCGCGCCCCATTTCTACGATCATGGTTGAGACACTGGCCTGTTGTAAAGATTCAAAGAGATGATCCTTAAGATTGGTATAGATTAACCGACTGTTAAAAGGTTGAATGGAGCAGTAAAAATCCCAACCTCCTAAATGTAGAACAGCAAAAACAAAATGTTCACTTTCTTGGGTAATTTCCGAGGTTAATTCCACCTGTCCCACTGCTAAAGTTAAAGACCCGATCGCTTGTTTTTGATAATCTAATTGACGGGTATTGTAACAATAAATCCGATGATGACTGGGATAATTGGTAAATAGGGAACTAATAGCGTAATGGGCCGCCACCCGTTCCAAATCGACCCGCGCAGAAGTGACCAATTGTCGATAGACATCGGCCCCATCTTGATATAACTTAACGTTACTGGGAGCGAAAGCTAGACGACTGAGGAAATTCATTTCTAATTGAATTCCGGCCACTTCTCCGGCTAATTCCAGGGCCCGGCCAGCATATCTCAAAATTTGCGTGCCTTCAGGTCGAGAAATTTCCTCAAAAAACCAGCCACAACTGGTAAACATCAATAAAGCCTGTCTTTGCATTTCTAATAAACGCAAAGCATCGATTTTCTCGCTTTTACTCAGGTTGCGACTTTGATGCAAAGCCAGGAAATGTTCGATCGCGTCTGGGGATCGATCTAAAATAACTGCAATGTAGTCATCCCTTGTCTGCCAAGGATCGCGGAAAAATTCCTGTCCCTGAATCTCATAGACCTTAATCAACTCATCTCTGAGCCAATTTAGGGACTCCCGCAGGGGTTTACGCCATTTTTGCTGGTAATTTCCCCCTCCCCCGCAACCACAGTCATCCTGCCAACGATTTACGCCATGGACACAACTCCACGCGGTCACGGGTTTTAATTCCACTTCCCAAGTGGGGGGGCAAATACTGAGATAATGGGCGAAATTGGTGACTGTCCAGCCGTTTTTAGGGAAAGATTCCGTAAAAGCATAGCTAAGACACTTCTCTGTCCCCTGTTTGTGGTGGCCGAAGGTTTCCCCATCGGTAGCGACGCTGATTAACTGGGAGGGTCGATGATCCCCTTTAATTGCTTGTCCCAGACGACCGACGAGAAAATCACTACTGGCTAGGACATCATTAAAGCCCATATCGCGAGAAATTGGACCATCGTAGAAGAAAATATCCAGATAACGACCATCGGGGATGTAACAGCGATAGGGACGGGTGGGATCGATTTGACCTCCGGCCACCGCGTGCCATTGGGGATGAGGATCGTGGTCGCTAGGGAAAGGACGACAGCGCAGGGCCTGGGAAGGGGCTAAAATGGTGAATTTAATCCCTTCATCGATTAAAGCTGTCACTGTGGCTAAATCAATGGCTGTTTCCGCTAACCACATTCCTTCGGGATCGCGGCCGAAACGGTGCTGAAAATCAGCTTTTCCCCAGCGAATTTGGGTGTATTTGTCCTGTTTGTTGGCTAGGGGCAGAATGATATGATTATAGACCTGGGCGATGGCGTTACCATGACCGTTTAAGCGTTGACAACTTTTTCTGTCCGCTGTCAGGATGCGTTGATAAACTTCGGGATCATGGGATTGCATCCATGACATGAGGGTGGCCCCGATGTTAAAGCTGAGATATTCGTAGTTATTAACTATTTTGATCACTTCCCCCCGGTCATTGTAAATGCGTGCAAAAGCATTGGCACGATAACACTCGTGATGGATGCGTTCATTCCAATTGTGGAAGGGATGGGCGCTCGGCTGCCGTTCAATTCTGTCTAGATAGGGATTTTCTCGCGGTGGTTGGTAAAAATGTCCGTGAACCGTGATATAAACTCCGTGAGCGGTTTTCAGGGGATCGACCCCCGTATCGGTATAGGAATAAAAGGTTGTAGAAGGATGTTCAACAAGATAAGTCATAGAAAGGCCTAGAAAATCGTTTTTTTTGAGCGAAAATAGCTGTAGAATGTAGCGACCTGATGTTTAAAAAAACTGAAAACCTTGCCGTTTTTCACGGCCTTGGGGTCACAATATCACATTTTATTTTCCTAGCAAAGCTAAGGTTAACAATTCGCAACTTCTCTATACACAGCACTAAGTAATACTAAATTTTGTTACAAAATCTAGCTTTTTCGGGTAGGCTGTTGACTATCTAGGGGTGACTGACCATCCTTTGCCATCAGCGTTCTACCCTAGGAGAGATGCGCTCGTTCCTCCTCTTGCCCAAAAAGCGATCGCCATGCCCAAAAAATTGCTCCTCCTTATAAGGGTTCGGGTTTACCGATTCCAGAGAAGATATAGCGTTTTCAAATGAGACATGAAAAAGCATCGTAATTGTGGAGATTAGGAAAAGTAAATAGTTTAAGGTTGATTAAAAGATTAAATATCTTCTTCATAATCCGAAAATTTTTACAGAAACGGTAGCATCTCCTTACCAGAGTTTTTAATGATAGCCAAATTGCTTCAATCGTATTTTCTTCAGGAGCATAAGGAGCAAATAAATGACAGGTTATTTTCCAGTTTTCTGGGGCTAAACCTTCATTTACTTCAGCTAAAAAACCTTGTATTAATTCCCCTCTATGATAGGAAGCTACATCCCAAAAGATAATAATTCTTTTACCTGGATTTATCT
>NZ_JADBTR010000012.1:0-7133 GCF_020246065.1 Microcystis sp. M144S2 | reverse complement strand
GTTGGCGATTTTCTACCCCCGTTTCCCTCACTCGCACGATTAACTCCCTTCCCCGGTTGATCACTTGCGCTTCGGGTAAGCTTACTAACTCTAGCGTCGCTAATCCGAGCGAATCTGGTGGAATATCAGCTAATTCCTCGATATAAATCCTTTGTACTCTTGTTTCTTGTAATAGCTCTCTATATCGCTCTATATTCTCCTTTTCCACCCTTCGATTCGGATAGATCACCACCCCGCGCCAATTGTTTTTTAACTGCGTCTGTTTGAGATAGAGAAAAATTTCGGCGAAAAAACGCGCATAAAACTCCGGATCATTCTGAAACTGAACTTCGGTAAAATAAATTGGTAAATCTTGCCGTTCTGGTAGAAAGACTCCATCGATGCGAAAAGATAGTTGTTTCACCTCTACGGAGGAAAATCGATAGAAATTGGCTAATTCCCTGGGAAAGTCGATTAACTCAAACAGAAGATCGGGAAAGGTTTGAAAAAGTCGGTAGAAAATCGTGTCGGTTTTCATGAGTTCGGTCTATTCCGCTGGTGCGTCACGGGGTTCTGGAGGAGTATTTTTGACTTCTTTGGGGTTAATTGCCTTCGGACTGGCAATAAAGAGCGATTTTAGCCAATTCCAGAGCTTTTTTAGTAAGGATAGCATCGAAGAAAAGCGTCAAGAAGATAAGGAAATTATATCTCTACTGCCGAAAGTCGTCCCTCTACCGGTTCAAATTCGTCCTCTAGTAGCCAATTTTCCGCTTCCTCGTAACTCGCACCGGTAAATACCACCTGATAACCCTCAGAGGGATCGTACACGCGATAGTTTCCTGAAGATTCAGCCAGTAAAAGCAAGATATAGGGAGGAGATAGCAGCGGATCGATCCAAACCTCGGCAAAATTCCAATTATTATCGGTTAGGTTGGCTGCAGGGGATAACGTCCTAGGGGTTTTCTGCATCGATCTAATTTTTTCTAGAATGGGGAGAAAAGTAATTGCCATCGATCCATGATTCAGAGTATCTCGTCCTCTTGGTTGTCTGAGTATTCCTCGGCAGTTGCCGCAGGAATTTGCGCTATTTTAGTCTTTTTTGGTTGGTTATGCCTACACCTTAATCTGATCGGCCCAGCTTTTATCCTACTAGCGATCGCATATCTGGTGGGAGGATACGAGAGTACCCAAGCAGGATTGACGACTTTATGGGAGGAAAAAGAACTAGATGTGGACCTGTTAATGATTGTAGCGGCCTTGGGGGCGGCGATTTTGGGACTCTGGGACAGTAATTACTATCTCATCATCGATGGAGCCATTTTAATCCTGATTTTCGCTATTAGTGGCGCATTAGAACAGATTGCCATGGCAAAAACCGATCGCAATATTCGTTCTCTCATGGCGATGACTCCCGATACTGCTAGATTAATCACGGGAGACAGGGAAAAAGAGGTTCCTATCAAGCAATTACGGATCGGTGATACAGTTTTAGTCAAACCGGGTGAATTAATCCCCATTGATGGCATTATTATGGAGGGAAACAGTCCCATCAATCAAGCGCCAATTACCGGAGAATCGCTTCCCGTGGATAAAACCATCGGTGAAGAAGTCTTTGCGGGAACTCTCAACGGTGCGGGAGTGCTACGTTTAAAGGTGGAAACTCCCCCCGAAAGTCGCTTAATTGAGAGGGTGATTCGTTTGGTAGAAAAAGCGCAAAATGAATCCCCTCCCTCCCAAGAGTTTATCGAAGGTTTCGAGCGAGGTTATGCGAAAATTATCGTGATTTTGGGCTTAATTTTCGGGATTTTACCGCCTTTTTTCTGGGGTTGGACCTGGGAAACCACCATCTATCGGGCCTTAATTTTTCTCGTGGTGGCTTCTCCCTGTGCTTTAATGGCCTCAATTATGCCAGCTTTGTTATCGGGTATCGCTAACGGGGCAAAACAGGGGATTTTATTCAAAAATGGCGCAAGATTGGAGATGATCGGCCGCATACGAGCGATCGCTTTTGATAAAACCGGCACTCTCACCCTTGGTAAGTTGCAAGTGGTGGAAATTATCCCTATCCATGCAGTCAGCGAAAATGAGGTGTTAGCGGTGGCTGCATCCCTAGAATCCTGTTCGGAACATCCCATCGGATCCGCTATTACCGCCACAGCCAGGGAACGTGGTATAAATTTCTTCAGTGCTAATCAGGTGCAAGCGGTATCGGGACGGGGTATCACGGGAAAAATTGCCGATAAGTCGGTATCTGTGGGCAATTTTGCCTATATTCGTGACCATATTGCTGATCTTGACCAGAATATTTTAGCTATCCGCGAACGTTTACAAAAAGAAGGCAGAACCCTAGTTTGGGTAGTACAAGAGAATCAAATAATCGGTGCGATCGCTGTGGCTGATACCCTGCGGGAATCGGCAGTTCATCTGGTGAAGCAGCTAAAAAAGATCGGTATCGAACATATCGTTTTAATTACGGGTGATAATCAACAAAGTGCCGATCAAGTCGCTAAAAAACTCGGTATTGAGGAGGTTTACGCTGATTTGCTGCCCGAAGATAAGTTAACCGTTATCCAAAATCTGCAAGAAAAATATCACACTGTCGCTATGGTGGGGGATGGCATTAATGACGCGCCCGCTTTAGCTATGGCTAATGTGGGGATTGCCATGGGAAAAGCTGGTAGTGATGTGGCCTTGGAAACGGCCGATATTATCCTTATGTCCGATAATTTAGCCAAAATTCCCAGCGCGATTAACCTTGGTCGTCGTGCCAATCGCATCGTTAAACAGAATATCACTTTCGCCCTCGCGTTTATCGGCATATTGCTAATAGCCAATTTTGCCGGTGATATAACTTTACCTCTGGGTGTCATCGGTCATGAAGGATCGACGGTATTAGTGACTCTAAGCGGTTTAAGATTGTTCAAATAGGGATAAAAATACAGAGAACTATGGGCGAAATCCAGGCAATCCGAGGCACAAAAGATATTTTACCGGCGGAGATCGGTTACTGGCAGTGGTTAGAGGAAACTGCCAGCAGAATTTTAGGGACTGCGCTGTATCAAGAGATACGAACTCCCATTTTTGAACAGACGCAACTTTTTGAACGGGGTATCGGGGAAGCGACGGACGTGGTGGGTAAAGAAATGTACACTTTCCTCGATCGCGGTCAACGTTCCCTGACTTTGCGACCGGAGGGAACGGCTGGGGTCGTTCGCGCCTATATTGAACACAAATTACAGGCCGCTGGAGGAGTACAAAGACTCTGGTATAAGGGGCCGATGTTTCGTTATGAACGTCCGCAAGCGGGTAGGCAGCGACAGTTTCATCAAATTGGGGTCGAATTGTTGGGAACTGATGACCCTAGGGCGGATGTGGAAGTAATTACCCTTGCCAGCGAGATATTAAAAGCTGTGGGGCTAGAAAACCTAAAATTAGACCTTAATTCCCTGGGAAATGCCCAAGATAGGCAAAATTATCGTCAGGCCCTGCTAGATTATTTGACTCCCTACAAAGCTGATTTAGACGCGGATTCTCAACAGAGATTAGAAAAAAATCCCCTGCGAATTTTGGATAGTAAGGACGATAAAACCAAGATTATCTGTAAGAATGCCCCCAGTATTCTTGAACATATCGGCAGTGATTCTCAAAAGCATTTTGAACGGGTGCAATCTTTACTAACCGATTTGGGAGTTATCTATAATCTTAATCCCTCTTTAGTGCGAGGATTGGACTATTACACCCATACGGCCTTTGAAATTCAGTCCGATGATTTAGGCGCTCAAGCCACGGTTTGCGGTGGTGGTCGTTATGATGGTTTAATAGCTCAATTAGGCGGACCAGACACACCAGCAGTGGGTTGGGCGATCGGTTTAGAACGTCTGATTATATTATTACAACAAAAGCAATCTTTATCTTTTTTGGTTCCCGATTTTTATCTCGTCTCCAAAGGAGAAAAAGCTGAGGCCCGCAGTGTGGTGTTAGCGCAGCAATTACGCGGATTGGGGTTTAGCGTCGAGTTAGACTTAAGCGGCAGCGCTTTCGGAAAACAATTTAAACGGGCCGATCGAGCTAAGGCCGTGGGCTGTATAATTTTGGGGGATGCTGAGGCTGAAAATGGCACGGTACAACTGAAATGGATGGCCACCCAAGAACAAATTAGTCTAACCCAAGCGGATTTACTGACACAAGCAGGGGAATTAAAAGCGCAAATCTCCCGGCACAAATCCTAAGTTTTAGCGTCATGGGCAAACATTAGGCTCTCTTATTCTTTGTGTCCTTTGTGGTTAGTTCTACTCGCTGGGTGCATCTCATTTTTGTAAATCTACCAATTGGGATTTTTACTGGGAAACCCTCTGCTAAAATCGGACGTTGTTTCTGATTTTACCACTCAATCCAAGCTTTTGGGGGGTTCTACCCCCCAAACCCCCCGCGCATTAGTTTTTCGGTGGGATGCTTACACGCAGCTGCTGATACATTTGTCATCATCTAAGAGTCACTGATAATTGCTGATTGTCGGTATTCCTGCAAATGTGAGATGCAGCCCACTCGCTCGCTGGCGGGACTGTATCCTAGAATACATTTTACCCACCAAACCTAAGAGGCCAAACATTAGGCCTAGGCTAAGATTATGGAATTTATACTGCAAAAACAAGGGGAGAATCACGGACGCACAATTTCTACTAATTCTCTAGAAATTGTCTCGGGAAACTATCGTCTTTTAGCCCGTCTGGATTCTCCTTTTGCTCATATTGAAGTGCGTATCGATTACGAATCTCCGGACAGTAGTGAAAGATATACTCATTATTATCGATCGGATGCCGGGGGTTGGCTAGAAATTTTTTCCTATCGAGATTTAGGAATAGGTAGCTGGAAAATTCGCTGTTATGGGGATATTCTGGCAGAATTAGGGGGGCAAGGTTGGCAAGAAACGTTAACTTTAATTGTTACTCCTGTTAAGATCAATTATCTGGCTCAATTAGAACAGTTAATTAAGACCGAAATTGAACCTTTATTAGCACTAGAATACTCTCCGGAGATGGTAAAATTAGAATTTGCTGATTTAACCAATAATTCTGCCTTTGTTTTTGATTTATGCCTACCAGAGGAAACAATGACCGCTAGGGAAGGGGTAACTCTAGAACTGCCAGAACCTGCTAATATGAAAAAGAGCCTTCAAAGTTTATCTAATCGCAGTTCTGCACCCCTACCCCCGAAAATATCTGGTTCTAATTCTCGCCGAAAATCACCGCAACTGCCCCCAATTCCTAAAAATAAATAGGGTTTGCTGAATAAATGTGAAATATAGACGAGGTAAGGGTTTTATACCTTTTGCCCATCAAAAAGTGCCGACCCTTGGAGTGATTGGGGGAAAAATTCAGGTACTTTTTCCCTGAAAATTAGATAATTGACCAGATGAAAATCGGTAAAACCCTACACCCTACACCCTACACCCTGCCCCCAGAAAAAACTTTTTCAGCAAACCCTATGTAATGATGAGGTGAGGCAGCAACTTAAACCTAAGATTTTTTCAATAACTTCTGACGAACTCGCGAGATTAATAGGTCTAATTCTGGTAACTTCAATAACATCGCACCGAGGAGGAATAAACCCACCGCTACCGTTGAGGCCAAACCTAACTGTAATAATTGTAAGAAAATATTACCAGCACCGAAAACCTTTTCCCAACCCCAACTAGCACCCCAACTACCAACACCAGAAAGTATTGTAATTACCGTTAATCCCAATAAGGATAAACCCCATTCTCCTAGAGGTAAACCTCCTAAACGACGATTTAAAATTACCGTAAAAATGCCCATAGAAAGGATATTAACCCCCACAGTTGCTAAAACAATCCCCGGAGTACCAAAAGGTCTATACAAGAGGAAATCCAGCACACCATTGAGAAAAATATTCACCATACTCACCTTAAAGGGAGTGTCACCATCACCCAAAGCATAGAACACTCGTACTAAAACATCGCGACCGAGATAGAAAAACATCCCGAAACCGTAGGCCATTAATACGGGAACCACCTGTTCCGAGGCAGCCAGATTAAAGGCACCCCGTTGATAGATAACCCGCACTACCGGGAAAGCGAGGGCGATAAAGATAGCCGTGAAGGGTAACATGGTTAAAGCCGTCAATAATAAACCCTGACGGATTCTTTGCTTCAATTCTCCCCAATTTTCCGGTTCCGTCAGTCGAGAAAATATCGGCATAAACGGCACGAGAATCATGTTAGACATGATGCCCAAGGGCGTGAGAACGATAAAACTGGCGTAACGCATGGATGCGGCGGCATTTTCGATAAAAGAAGCGAAAAAGAGGTCAGTATAAACGTTAATATGCAACATTCCCGAAGATAAGGTCGCCGGAATCATCACCCGCAACACCTCCGACACCCCCGGTATTCGCCAATCCCAACGAAATGTTAATTTTCCTAAACCTGCCTTGACTTGTGCGCCCACTTGTGCTAACCATTGCCAGAGCGCCCCAACGAGAGTACCGCCGGCGAGGACAAAACCCCCCAGTTGCACATATTGCGGCTCATCAATGCGATCGCCAAGAAACCAAGCCAGCAAACCCACCCCGATAATCACCGCCACACTGGAAAAAAGCGGACTGAGACTCGGTAGCCAGTATTGGTCCGCTGCATTGAGAGTACCGAAACCGATGCCGATTAAACCGGCTAAAACCGCCATGGGGGCCATAATTTGCAGTTGTTGAATGGCCATGCTGCGGGTGGCGGCATCTAAACCGGGGGCGAGAACATCGATAAAAATATTGGCAAAAACGATTAAAAAGACGGTGACAGCTAATAAAATCGCACTGACTAGGGTGGTAATAGTCTCGACAATCGGCGCGGACTCGGATTTATCTCTTTTGGCCAAAACACTGACCAAAGCGCTGTGAAAGGGGCCGTTAATGCCACCGAGGAGAATTAACAGAAAACCGGGGATAACGTAGGCAAAAGCGTAGGCGTTCACCACTGGCCCAACACCGTAGGCAGCGGCGATTACCTGTTCGCGGACTAAACCAAAAACCTTACTGATTAAGGTGGCAACGGCGACAATTCCAGCAATACCGGCTAAGGAACGGGTAGCTTTCTTACTAATGACGACACCTCGAAAGAAAACAACTGCATTGATCGATTC
>NZ_JADBTR010000119.1:0-3062 GCF_020246065.1 Microcystis sp. M144S2 | reverse complement strand
TTCTAACACTTTCTGGTATAGTTCACTTATCATTTTCGTTATTTAGGTCATATATGGTAAATATGACTTATCTTTTTTTGGAGTCTGTATCTGTATTCCATGCTACATAAGCTTTTCAGCTTGCTTGTCCCCCTGTCAGGGAAAAAATCTATGTCCGTGAAGGCCAAGAGGTGAAAGCAGGACAACCGATTTTAACCCTAGATTCCTTATTAATCGGCCAAGAAATACAACAAATCGAGGAGAAAATAGAAGGACAAAAAAGCCGTCTTTCCCAACAGAAACTTGTCAAAAGTCAGTTAGAGATTTCTTTAACCACCCAAAGCCAACAAAATCGCGCGGCAGCAGCGGAAAAAGAAGCCTCGATCGAACAAGCGCGGGAGAATGTGGACGCATTAATCAAGAAGGCCAAAATATCCCTAGAAGAACAACAGGCGCGGGTAAATCAAGCGAAAATCGCCCTCGCACGCAGTCAAACCGATTACCCGATTCTCAAAAGTCGTTATGAAACGGCTTTAAAAGAAGTCGATCGCTACCGAAAAGCGTGGGAGGATGGCGCAATCTCCCAGGTACAATTCATCGAGCGCGAGGATAATGCCAAGGAGCGCCAACAACTCTACGAGCGGGGAAAAGCGGAGGTAAAAGAAAATCAACATAAACTAGCGGAATTAGAAAGCGCCTACCGTCAGACGAGTCAACAAACGGGCGCGGATATCGCCCAAGCGCGTCTGCAATTACAGGAGCGGCAGCGGGGTTATCAAAGTCTCCGCCATTCCAACGAGTTGGCACTCTTAAGGATACAGGAGCAGATTAAAAATCTAGAAACGGAGATCGGAACACTGGCATCGGAAATCGCCCAAAGCGAGAGCCAACGGCAAGCGCTCCAAATCCAACTAAGTCAGAGGGTTTTAAAGACGAACACCGACGGCACGATCTTTTCATTACCGATTAAACGCGCGGGTGCGGTGGTACAGTCGGGAACGCGGATCGCGGAGATAGCACCGAAAGGATCGCGGTTTATTCTCAAGGCAGAAATGCCCACGGATCAAAGTCAATTTCTCCGCGCCGGTATGCCGATAAAAGTCAAGTTCGATGCCTATCCTTTTCAGGATTACGGCATTATCGGCGGCAAGATCACCAAGAAATCACCGACAGCGATCGAAAAGGAAACGCCAAACGGAAAAATTAACGTTTTCGAGCTAGAAATTCAACTCGATCGCTCCTGTATTCAAAAGGGAAATCAATGTATTCCCCTCAATCCGGGGGATACGGCTACCGCAGAAGCGATCGTCCGTCAGCGTCGGGTGATCGATTACATCCTCGATCCCTTTAAGGATCTGCAAAAAGACGGGTTAAAACTCTAGTTTTTTTAGGTATCGAAGCCAAATTACTTACACTCCTCGCTAACCCTCTTGCCTATCTCAACTAGGAAATTAATTTCGCATAACTGTTTCAGGAGTCATTATGTCCCATAGTATCACCATCACCAATCAAGACCTTATCCAACAGCTTAAGCTATCGGGGAAAGTTCCCGAAATAGTTGAGGGAATTATCGCTCGGAAAATCATCACCGAAACCGCCACGGAAGCGGGGATTAAAAACACAACTGACGAGTTACAACAGGCGGCCGATCAATTCCGTCTCGCCAAAGGATTACATAACGCCAAAGATACATGGAATTGGTTGCAAAAACAGGGCTTATCCCTAGACGATTTCGAGGCGATCGTTCAATTCAATTTACTATCGGGTAAATTAGTCGAACATCTTTTCGCAGACAAAATTGAATCCTATTTTGTGGAACACCAGCTAGATTATACCGGCGCGGTGATCTATGAGGTGGTGTTAGCAGATCAGGCGATGGCGGAGGAGTTGTATGAATCGATTCAGGAGGAGGAAATCAGCTTTCAGGAAGTAGCGCATCGCTATATCGAGGATGTGGAATTACGACGCAAGGGAGGTTATCGCGGTACTGTTTACCGTAAGGATTTACGACCGAATCTTTCGGCCGCAATTTTCGCATCGGATTCTTCTCGATTGTTGAAACCGCTGCAAGGCGATCGAGCTTTTCACCTGATTTTCGTCGAGGAAATTGTTAAGCCGAAGTTAACCGAGGAGTTGGCTTTGCAAATCCGTGTCGAGTTGTTTGACGGCTGGGTAAAGGAGAAGATTCAAGAGATAAAATACGAGTTAGTGAATGAGTAAGATATGAGGTGGGTTTATGCCCACCTTACAAGCTTGAAATAAAAATTAAGACTAGCGTGTAATTCTTCTCGCAATAGGGAGCATCTCACCTTTGTAACTCCTAAATTAAGTTTTATGTCAAGCTATTTTGAAAGCCTTACCAGAAGCAAGTTTTAGCGATAAGTATAATTACTCACTTGCATAAGTGAGATGCTCCCCTGGCAATAAAAGTTTCTGCTGTTTTTCAAGAAGCCTAAAGTCATACCAGTGACTTTAGGTTTTTTATGAATTTTGAACATAAATCAAGTATTTATGTTCGACGTATCATGGGTCAATACAGGGGTTTAGTATAAAGTCTGCTGGAAGAATAATTCGGCTCTTCGGTTTGTGTTATGCAATGGACAGGGGTTATAAGGGATGGAACCCTTATATAGAAAGGCATTTAGCGATTTTTGTCAATTGTTTTTTATTTAGAGCGAACTAATCAATTAAGTCTCTTGCCAGATAAGGATTTAGTCGATTTATGCCCCCCTATCGAACCATAACAAGTAACGAAGAGCCAATAATTCGTTTTTCCATTAATTTCTTTTCCCCAAATTAAACTTAATTAGCTTTTTTATGTTCTAAAACAACCTTTGCGAGGGGTTGCAATCTATTTGGATAGCGTTTAATCTTAAAGCAGACAGGTGATACAAGCCTAGTCTCCAGTTAAATACTTTCTTTCTTTCATAAGGAGAAAAACTCTGGCTCTTCCGAACTTGTCATGTAAAATTAAATAAAAAACAGACAATTATTGCTGACCAATAAAACAATAATTTATCTTTAAAAGCTCACTATGCTTGCAATACAGCAATTTATTGGTTAAAATATAAACAGCCAAGACC
>NZ_JADBTR010000118.1:0-38380 GCF_020246065.1 Microcystis sp. M144S2 | reverse complement strand
GAGCAAATAAATGACAGGTTATTTTCCAGTTTTCTGGGGCTAAACCTTCATTTACTTCAGCTAAAAAACCTTGTATTAATTCCCCTCTATGATAGGAAGCTACATCCCAAAAGATAATAATTCTTTTACCTGGATTTATCTTGATTAACTTTTTGAGAAAATCCACTGTGCAATCTCCATTCCCCTGCTTGTATTCTCCAGTGATAAGTTCAGGATTTATTAAGTTTAATGCCCCGTAGTATGTTTGACAATTTTTCGGGTTGAGAAGTGGAAGTTTTAGTCTTTTATCTGTCTTCCCCTAAAGATAGCTAATCAAGTCTTCTTATAGTAGGTGAACTTCGTCAATCGTATATATAACAACCTTTTCAGCTTTTATTTTTGGTAATAACTCTGTTATAATATCTTGGATTTTTTGGTTCTTTTTTTTTGACCAGTTCTGGGTCTTGAAGATGATTTTTAGGTTGAGCTTTTCGCCAACTAATTTTCGCTTCTTTTAGCAAATTATAATAGCTCGTTTGAGATTTAAATGCTATATCAAATTGGTCGATTAAATAGCATTTAAACTCCGATATATCCCAATATTCTTGTTGTTGCAGCCAACTGAAAACTTCTTGTTTTTGCCCTTCATCTAAGTAGCTTTTTGCTCCTTGATATGATAATTTTAATCCAGCGATACCTCGGTCTTCAAACTGAGTTTTCCATTTACCAATAAAACTTAGAGAGACATTGAGTATGGGGGCGATCGCTTGATAAGTATATCCTTGTAAAGATGGTTTAACGGCAATAGCTCTTTTTAATTCTCTTGAATCTGGATTCGTTTTAATCCATTTATCTAGTTCTTCGATCTCTTTTTTGATTTTCTGAGTCTTTTCCATAATTAAAATTATTAAAATATTGACTTAGACTATAGCATTTTTTCAGAAATTGATTTCCACATCTCAAATGTAAATGCTATATAAATTCTATAATCTAAGACTTTAAGCCGAAATCTATTGCCCTATTTTAGTTGAAACAGTCCAGTAAGGTGCGTTAGTGATAGCGTAACGCACCAATTTAATAATCAAGTTGGTGCGTTACGGCGGATTGTTAATTTTGGTGTTTTTACCGAATTTGTAACCGCCTAACGCACCCTACCAGATCAAGGAAAAAAATCTCAAACAGTTCCCTTTTTTAAGGGGAATTTGGGGGGATATTTGGTTGAAGATGCTACTTTTCAAACGTCCTCTCAGGCTTCTATTATTTCTACCAAATCAAGCTTTACGGCTCCTGTCTTAATCATGTCATACACAGAATAATCTAAAACACTTATTAAGTGATTATGTATTTCCTAAAAGTGTATGCTGATTCCCTGACAGGTACTGTGAAGCTTGTTTACTTTTAAGTTGCTCCATATCTAAATTTCCGAGACGATCTAAGCCTGGCAAGAGGTTCAGCCTCTAAAATGTGCAGTTTAAATTATGAATAGCTTAGGATTAATGGCTCTCACTGCTTGTGTGCGGAAAATCTTAGTCATTCTTAATGCAATGGTTCGCCAAAATCAGCCTTGGCAGCTTGCTGACAATTTACAACCTTGTTCCTAGAGATTCACACTTTTTGTTATCTCTAATCAAGGGTTGCGCTTGCTTTAGTTTAACCTGAGCAGCTTAGCTTTTGCTGCGCTTTTTTCTGGCTTGAGATTTTGAGTTTTACGGCAACTGCTTGAGTTTTTTTGAAATTCCCCCTTGACAATCAAGACAGTCGCTACGTTCATCTTATATTTAATTTCACCCACCCACTTACATTTGTGATCATTTAAGAGTCACTGATAATTGCTGATTGTCGGTATTTCTGCAAGTGTGAGATGCACCCCCTTGATTTTCTTTTAACTATGTTGGTAGAATTTTACAAAACTGGATAGACTAGGAGCTTTTCGGTCATGATCTTTATTATCCCGATTATTCTTGGTGCGGCAGCGTTAGTTACTGCTGGTGTGGGTGTTAGTGCGGGTGCTAATGGTGTCTCCAAGCTACAAAAGGCGGAAAAAATTGGCAAAAGTGCCGAACAAAGATACAAAAAAGCCAACAAATCCCTAGAAAAAAAGTTTCAAGCTACCCAAAAATTTGCGGAAGAATACGGTCAACTACAAATTAATGTCAAAATCAACACTATCGGCAGATTTATTAAGTTTATTAGCAGAATTGATCAAAGAAATAGTCAAAGAATTGGTCAAAATACCTCCCCATCCCATCAACGCTTCTTAGAAGGGTTTGAGGGATTTTCTGCCGAACAATTCAAGGAATATAAAGCGGAAGTGTTAAACGCGCAAAGTTTGGCTGTAGGGGGTTTAAAAGTAGTGGGAGTCGCCTCGGCAGCCAGTCAGGGAACCCTAGGATTAATTGGTCTTTTCGGTACTGCTAGTACAGGAACAGCAATTAGTGGACTTAGTGGGGCAGCCGCTTGGAATGCCACCCTAGCATGGTTAGGAGGTGGTTCTTTAGCTGCCGGTGGCGGTGGTATGGCTTTGGGAACAGTGGTTTTAGGAGGTATTACCGTCGGACCTGCTTTAATGATTGGTGGTTTTGTCTTAGGAGGAGAAGGGAAAAAAGCCCTAAGTAAAGCTATCGAATACGCCAAAGAAGTGGATAATAAAATAGCTCAATTAGATAAAAGTAAGGGTTTTTTAGGACAAGTTCAGCGCAGAATTAAGGAGTTACAATACCTCGTTAATAGTCTGAATAGTAGAGCTATTAAGAGTTTAACTGAACTGGAGTCACGAGCTAATTTTAATCCCCATCTAGAGGAAGATGCGGTCAAATTTCGGGAGATGCTACTTTTAATTAAAGCCTCATCGGAAATCATGAAACTATCCATCCTAGACGAAAAGGGGAAATTAACCAAAGCAACGGAAAATCTCGAAGAAAAGTACCGCCATCTCTTAGAAAACTAATAATTATTCTTGAAAATCTATGAATGTTATCAATTGGTGAATCGCTCTTTATCCTCTGGTGATAATCAAAAACTTGACTTAATTTTAGAAGAAATTACCATCTTATTTTGCTCTATTTCTTTAAAAATTTCAGTCAATTATTAACGGTAAAAGCCGCGTTAAAGGATGCTAATCACTCTTGGAAATTTTAATTAATTATCTGTTAATATCTAAGGAGAAATATGACTCTAGAATTGCATAATTTTATCTGGGAAGAAGAACGTTTAGTGCAGGTGGAAACCCAACCCCATCACATCGCAGGGGTACTAACGGTAATTCAGGAAACCATGAATGATTCCGATTGCGAATGGGAGGATGTTTATTCCGCTTATTACGAGTGCGAAGATGACGGTACAATCACTTTTTATGAGGGAGAAAGTGCCGAGGAAGATAATCCGGGTATCTGGACTTATGTGGTTTATGAATGTGCCGCAGGAGAAGAATCAGTGATGACTAATGTTAATATCAACACCTTTGCTCCTCTCTTGCAATTACAAGGTTATCTGAAAACTTTCAACCCCAAAGTTATTAATTTTTCTTGATTTATTATTAAAGGCAATCACCGCTAACTAAAAAAATAGGAAAACCTCCATATTTTTCAATGATTAAATCAATGTTTGCCATTAATTCGATTGTGCGTTTAAGAATAGCAGCAATTTGAGAATAATGTTCAAAGTCATCGTCAGTAAATTTTCGATCTTTACGCAGGGCAAACGCATCTTAACAAAGATTGACAGAAGTACCAGATTGTGATTAACCCACAAGTCTTTTCTAGCAAGGATTTTAGTTTTTTCATCTCGATTGATAGCCGCCGAATTGTTAAGCACTCCTGGTTCGTTCTGGCAAAAACCTCTCTATAACCGAGCGGAATATTAATTGCCGTGAGGACAACAAGCTTGGAGCCTCGTTACTCGATCGTTAAATTCATGCTAAAGCAAAACAATCTGTACTCGCTAGAGAAATTAGTTGAATGGACAAAGAATACCGATCCTGTCGAACCAATGAGCGATCATTGCCTACAACTCGCTATTTCCACTGGGGAACAGACCAATCGATCATCACAGGTCGCCGCGAAGAAAGTACCGTCGGGCAGGATGGAAAACAAAAAATTATCTGGACTATAGTCTCGCATTCTAATCCTAGTTCCTGACCACACAGGATTAGATCCCGCTATTAAGATCCCTTGAGCAGAATTCATTAGTGTCATCGTTTGATCGACATACTCCTGACGACGGTTCACTACCGACCAGTAACTAACGGTCATTACCCCGCTATAGCCGTTCATGACTAATGCTCCTTGATGGACAACTCCGCCTTCATTCCGAAAAGTGATTTGCCAACAGCCGTAGAGCGGGGAAACTTGGGCGATTTCTAATGGCGAACGCACCTGTGTTGTTCCGAGTCGATCAGCGACAGCCGGAGAAGCGGTTAACAATAGGATTCCCGTTAAACAACTCCAGCCCACGGACTGGGTGCATCTCAGATTTGTAAAAATATCATTCAGACAAAGCACAATTGAGAACCTGTTTGAAAAGATGGTTGTAGAGTAGAAGGGTCTAAAACTAAAAGGAGACCCTAAAAATGATACTAATATCATACGACACAGACCTCACAAATGACCAGTGGCAAATTTTAGAACCCCTGATTCCGGCAGCTAAACCAGGAGGGCGACCCCGTAGCCTCGATATGAGAGAGGTACTCAACGCCATTTTTTACTTGCTGGCCAATGGGATTAAATGGCGAGCAATGCTCCATGACCCGCCAAAATGGCAGAGTGTTTATACTAAATCCGGTTATTAAAAACTGATTATTTATTCCCCTTTTTGCCTTTTGCATGAGCAGAAAACGGGTTTCTCCGAGAAACCCGTTTTCTGTGCGTTACTCAACGGATTTAGTATAATATTGTCAACATACCAATACAAAAAAAGGTGGGACTTGCCCACCTTTATCACTAAACTATTGTCCTTTCTCCACTGCTGCCACCATCAATAAAGTTTTGAGGACAGAATCAGGATTAAGACTGATAGAATCGATGCCTAATTCCACTAAAAATTGAGCAAATTCGGGATAATCACTGGGAGCTTGACCACAGATACCGATTTTGCGATTATGGGCTTTAGCGGTTTCAATGGCCATTTTCACCATGCGTTTAACTCCCTCATTCCGTTCATCAAAAAGATGGGCAACTAGGGCAGAATCCCGATCTAATCCTAAGGTTAATTGGGTCAAATCATTAGAACCGATCGAAAATCCGTCAAACACCTGAGCAAATTGGTCGGCAAGAATTACATTACTTGGTAACTCACACATCACATAAACTTGCAAACCATCAACCCCGCGTTCGAGACCATTTTTCGCCATTTCTTCGAGGACTCTCATCCCTTCTTCGGGGGTACGACAGAAAGGAATCATCGGAATCACATTAGTTAATCCCATTTCTTCCCGTACCATTTTCAGCGCCCGACATTCCAAAGCGAAAGCCTCGCGATAATTAGGATCAGTATAACGGGAAGCGCCGCGCCAACCGATCATCGGGTTTTCTTCCTTGGGTTCAAAGGGTTTGCCACCCAATAAATTAGCGTATTCATTGGATTTAAAATCGGACATCCGCACAATTACATCTTTGGGGTAGAATGCGGCTGCAATCATGGCAATTCCCCGGGCCAATTTATCGACGAAAAATTGGGGTTTATCCTCGTAGTGTTTGGTTAATTCGGCGATTTGGTCTTTTACGTCTCCTTCTTCCAATTCGTGGAATTTCAGCAAGGCGCTGGGGTGGGCCTGAATGTGGTTAGCGATAATAAACTCTAGACGCGCTAAACCGACCCCTTGGGCAGGAATATCGGCAAAAGCGAAGGCTTTTTCGGGATTACCGATATTCATGAGGATTTTTGTCCGAGTTTGGGGCAAATTGTCCAGGGGAGTTTCAAGAATTTCAAAGGGTAGCAATCCGAGGTAAACTTTCCCTTCATCCCCTTCCGCACAGCAAACGGTGACTTCCTGACCGGTTTTAATCGTTTCCGTGGCATTATTGCAACCCACGATCGCCGGAATGCCCATTTCTCGTGCGATAATAGCGGCATGGCAAGTACGACCACCCTGATTAGTAACGATCGCGCTTGCTTGTTTCATAATCGGTTCCCAGTCGGGATCCGTGCGATTGGTGACGAGAACTTCTCCCGGTTTAAAGTTGTTGATTTTATCTACACTGAGGATGACTCTGGCTTTTCCTTGACCGATTGCCGCACCTACACTCCGTCCCACCGCTAAAACTTGACTTCTTTCTTTAATTTCGTAGGATTTAAGGATATTAGCGGCTTTTTGCGATTGTACGGTTTCTGGACGGGCCTGAACGATAAAGAGTTCTCCCGTGATCCCATCTTTTGCCCATTCGATGTCCATGGGGGTGTAGGTTCCGCGCACTTGCGAGTAATGTTCCTCGATTTGGGTCGTCCAACGGGCTAAAGTGAGGATTTCTTGGTCACTAATGCAGAATTGATCCTGTTCTAGCTTGTTAACTCGGATATTCTTGGTTAGACGCGATCCTCCATCATCGTAGATCATCTTGATGGCTTTACTGCCGAGGCGTTTGTCGAGGATGGGTTTGTAACCGTTTTTAAGAGTGGGTTTAAAAACCAGATATTCGTCGGGGTTAACGGCTCCTTGCACGACATTTTCCCCTAAACCGTAGGCTGCGGTGATTAAAGTGGCATTTTTGAACCCTGTTTCCGTATCGATGGAAAACATCACCCCGGAGGTGGCTAGATCTGAACGCACCATTTTTTGGACACCGACGGAAAGGGCGACGGCAAAGTGATCGAAACCGTTATGATGACGGTAGGAAATAGCGCGATCGGTGAATAAAGAGGCAAAACATTTATGGCAAGCTTCTAAAACTCCCCTCACCCCTTGCACGTTGAGATAGGTTTCCTGTTGTCCGGCAAAACTCGCTTCTGGTAAGTCTTCGGCAGTGGCGCTTGAGCGAACGGCCACATCTATGGAATGATAGAGATCATCGCCATAACGTTCACAGAGTCGGCGATAGGCAATAGCGATCGCATGACTTAAATCATCGGGGAACGGTGTATTTAAGATTAATGTGCGCGCTTGTTTACCTTTTTCTTGCAAGTTTTGGACATCGTTTTCGTCTAAATCTTGGAAAATTTGTCTTAATTGTGCGTCTAGTCCGGCTTTTTCGACAAAGTGACGGTAAGCGTAAGCGGTGGTGGCGAATCCTGTGGGTACATTAATCCCTTTCGGGGTTAATTGTTGGATCATTTCGCCTAATGAGGAGTTTTTCCCACCGACTAATCCCACATCTTTGCTGTCTACTTCTTCAAACCACAGAATTAATGCTTGTTCTCTAGAGGTTCTCGCAACATCTTGTAGTAGCATCATAAGTATTTTTACCTCTGTAATCTATACTTTCAGTTTAGCTACATACCATCTTCAAAAATCCTTGAGTTTGATATTTATTTACAAAACTATATAATAGCCAAATCAGCCACGATAACCCTATCTCTAAAGGGTTTGATTGTCTAGGTAATTAACACAAAAATTAACAAATTAATCAGGAGTCTCAACAGTAACTTTCTTCAATGATAGCCTTAGTTATCTCAAAATAGTTACAGCAGTTATCTCAATGGTGAGATAGGAAGTTTTCGTTTTGGGGAGTCGGTCGTCAGCAGTCAGGAGTCAATACCAAATTAGGTTATACTTTTTTTTATGAGAAGGGCTGTAATTTAGCTTTAGGCATTTTCAAGGTCTGATAATAGTTCTTCTTCTGTTAAGTCAATCACCCCTACGCCAAAATCGGTCAATCTCAATAAAAAATTAACCCTATCCACTCCTAATAAATTGGCAGCCATACCGGACGAAATACGTTTCATCTCAAAGAGTTTTACTACCATAGCCCAGGTTGCTTCTCTCTCGAATTCCTCGCGGGTTTTTTGAAGAAAGTCGGGTAAATTTTCAGGATAATTGATTGTGAGTTGTAAAGTCATATCTCGTGCTATATTTATCTCATTGTTTTAGGTTGGATTTCACCTAGTTTAGCTCCATCCAACCTAGATTTATTTATAGTTGTGTAATGGTGACATCAACAGTTTTAACCGTAGTTCCTAAACTGGATAAGGGAGGTTGAATTTCCTGTTCATTACCCACTACTAGAGTCACAATTTGATTCGGTTGCAGATATTGTTGGGCCACTCGTTGAATATCAGCAATTGTCACCCCTTTTACCGCTTGTTGATAACGGAAGATAAAATCTTGGGGATAACCATAGTATTCATAGGTCATCAATCGCGATAAATTTTGACCAGGTTTCTCAAACTTAAAAACAAAAGAATTGAGAATAGCATTTTTAGCGTCTTCTAATTCTTTTGCGGTTACGGGTTGATTGCGAAGGCGCTCGATTTCGCCTAAAATTGCCTTAATAAAAGGTACGGTAGCATCGGTGCGAGTTTGACCTCCGGCAATAAATAAACCGGGATAATCATAACGACTATTCCAGATACCATAGACAGAATAAGCTAATCCTTGACGGGAACGTACTTCATTAAATAAACGACCACCAAAACCGCTTAAAATCTCATTTAATACCGTTAAAGCGGGATAGTCGGGACTATCCAAACGACCCCCAAGATGACCTAATAAAACGCTACTCTGGGTTAATTGGGGTTGATTGACAACAAAGACACCTTGAAGATTTTTTTGGGTTGCCGAAGGGGTGACAATTTTAGGGGCAGTTGCGGGATTTTTCCAATCGCTAAAAGTCTTATTGATTAATGCTTTCATCGACTGAGAATCAAAATCACCGACAATTCCTAAAATTATTTGGTCGGGACGGACATAGGTACGATAAAAATCGATTAAATCCTGACGGTCAATATTAGCTAAAGTGCTATATTCTACAGTACGAGCGTAGGGGCTATTATCACCATAGACTAGCTTTTTAAACTCCCGACTAGCAATATCATCGGGATCATCATTACGTCGGGCAATCGCCCCTTTTTCCTGAACTTTGGCTAATTCTACCCTCTGATTTTCAAAAGCTGGGGAACGCAAAACCTCGGCAAAGAGATTAAAAACTGCTTCTAAATCTTCACTAAGAGCGCTAAAACTAGCAGTTCCAGCGTTAAGATCGATCGAGGTTTCTACTAGGGCTGCTCTTTGTTCTAATAATTGATTTAAGACATTGGAAGGATGTTTTTCCGTGCCACCGCTACGCAGCACGGTTCCAGTAATATCGGCTAATCCGACTTTTTCCCCGGATTCTAATCTTCCTCCTGTCCGAATCATCGCCGTACCACTCACTAAAGGTAAGCTGCGATCCTCCACTAAATAAACCACCATCCCATTATCTAGTTGATAGCGCTCGTATTCGGTAACTTTTATTTCAGGAAGGGGAGGAAAAGTTAAATCGGTAAAATGTCGCGGGGTTTGGGCAATTGCTGGGGAACGAAAAGCTAGGACACCTATCAGGGTGATAATGATTAAACCTAGCCATTGTAAGCGTTTTTTCATGATTTGAGTCAAAATTATTGAGAGGAATAGATAAGAGGGAGCAAAAGGCAACCCTGGCCGCTTTTTGCTTTTTACGGTAGTCACCAAGAAGTAATGATGATAGAATAGTTGCTAAAAATCAAGTGTCTCTCCGCCATGCCTAATTATCCAAAATTCCCTACGGATCGGGGGGAGCTAGTATTTTATCCATCACTATAATTCCTCTTTGGATTTATCATTACTTGTTTAGCACTACCAATTTCAATCAGATTCTTGAGTATTTCTCGTTCCTCCTACAAACCCATTCTAAACTAGGGGTCGGCATTGCTGCTCTGGCAGCACCCTGAGCATTCAAACTCTCGAACTGGCTTTTATAGAGACTCGATCCATCGACGCGCTGATATTCTGGGATTCTCGTAGCACATGATCATAACTTATCAGTTATCAGTTATCAGTTATCAGTTAAAGGTTCTTTTTTGTTCGGAATTCAAGTGATTAGGGGCTGGCTAACTATTGGTAGTTGACTAGGTTACTGTTTCTATTATAGGCTATTTAGAGGCTGAACAGCTTAACAGAAGATAATTTTAAAAATGCTATAATGAAGACATAAAAAAAGCCGCTATTGAAACAGGGATAAACCTAGAGAAATTCCCGAAGGTTTGCCCACTTACTTTGGCAGAAGCCCTAGATTTTGAATTTATCCCTAATCAAAACATTTGACTTTTTACCGAAAATATATTATAACCTAAAAGTGCCATAATATCCAAGTAATCATGTCCTTACATTTAGTTAATTCTTGCCATTCGATGCCCATTTCCCCGATCTTCAATCCGGCGGGAGATGATGCGATCGAAAACCGTTCGATCTGGTTTGGTAACACCACCAACCTGATGCAGTTAAACGATGTCCGCTACACCTGGGCGGTGGGTTTATATCAACAAATGCGGGAAAATTTCTGGATCCCGCAACGATTAGATATCACTCAAGACGTGACTGAATACGGGCATCTTACCGACGAAGAAAGATATGCTTATGATGGTATTTTGTCCTATCTAACTTTTCTTGATTCCGTGCAAACCTGTAATATTCCCCACCTAAAAGGTAGCGTCACTGCGCCAGAAATTAGTCTTTGTATGGCGGAACAAATTTCTCAAGAGGCCATGCACAATCAAAGTTATCAATACTTAATTGAAACGATTATTCCCTCGGATCGCAGAGGAGAAGTTTATGACTTTTGGCGCACCGATAAAGTTCTCAAGGATCGCTGTGAATTTATTGCTAGTCTCTACCAGGAATACATCGACAAACAAACTACTGAAAGCTATTTTATCGCCCTTCTTGCCGATTATTTGCTGGAGAGTTTGTATTTTTACAACGGCTTTATCTTTTTTTATAATCTCGCTTCTCGACAGCTAATGTCTGGTAGTGCTGACGTTTTCAAAATGATCAACCGGGACGAATTAAGTCACGTCCGTTTGTATCAGAAACTTATTCCCGAAGCCATGGCAATTTTCCCCCATTCTGTTGAACAGATTTATGAGATGTTCGATAGTGCCGTTAAACACGAATGTCGCTGGACAAATCACATCGTTGGTAACGACATTTTAGGTATTACCGAATACAGTACCGAACAGTACACCAAATACCTCGCTAATATTCGGCTAAAAGCGATCGGACTTGAGCCTTTATACAGGGAAGAAAAGTATAACAAAAGTCCCTATAACCATCTGGAACGCTTCTCCGATACCAAAAAAGAAGGCCACACCAAAGCTAACTTTTTTGAAGCAACCGTTACCAGTTATGTTATGTCTTCTGGCTTAACAGGATGGGATGAAATTTAAAATTTACGCGACAACAATGAACCAATTTCTTACCATAAAGTGGCAATTTTGTCAAATATTTTGACAACTTTTGACCCTCTCTTGCAGAAATACCGACAATCAGCAAATGTGCTTCTGGGTTTGGGGGGTTCTACCCCCAAAAGCCTAGATTGACTGATAAAATCGGAGGTAATGACCAATTTTAGAAGATATACTTAGGGCTTGTTCAATAAATCTAAAAACCTTGTTGGATAAGGTTTTTAGACTTTTTTGACCTCAAAAAGTGCCGACCTTTGGAGTGATTGGGGGGAAAATTCAGGGACTTTTTCCCTGAAAATTAGGTAATTGACCCCGGCTCGACTGAGCTCGCCGAACGTCCTCAAAATCGGTAAAACCCTACACCCTACACCCTACACCCCACACCCTGTCCCCACGAAAAACTTTTTGCCGCAAACCCTAATTATGACGATTGCCATCATAATGAATTCTCGCCCCGGCCCATTGCAATTTTTCCTGTAGAGTCTGATAAAAAGAATAGCTTTCCCGCAGGATAATAAATTGGGCGAATTTTTCAGCTTTGGTAACTCCCACCCATTGCCCGGGCCAAATGGAAGTGGCTAAAGCACCATCCATCCAGAGTTTAGTGTTTAATTCGTAGTCTCCTAGGGGCCAAATACTGACCAGAGATGCCGGGGGAATGACAATCGGCCGACTGGAAAGACTCAAGGGACAAATCGGCGTGACAGCGATCGCTTCCATGCCGGGGTGTATAATCGGACCATTAGCGGAAGCGGTGTAACAGGTGGACCCCGTGGGAGTAGCCACTAATAGTCCGTCGCCTTGGTACTGATCTACTATTTCCCCGTCCACTTCGATTTCGAGGATTGAGGTGGGCATCCTATCGATACTAGCGGGTTTCACGCACATCTCATTCAGGGCATAAAATGCCTCGCTCACTGCCTGGGGGTTTCTTTTATCCCCTTCATAGATTCTGGCCTTTAACATCATCCGTTGTTGTACCGCATAGTGATCGGATTGTAAACGCTCCCAGACCGTCTCCGTATCTTGGAAAATCTCAAAAGGTTCCGTTAAAAATCCCAGATGGCCGCCGACATTCACCGCTAAAATTGGAATGTCTTCGTGAGCTAAATAGCGAGCGGCGGCTAAAATGGTTCCATCTCCGCCCAAAACGATGGCGAGGTCGATTTTTTCCGATGCTGAGGCTAAAAATACTGGATAGGGATTATCTTTAAAGCCACTGGGTCCCATTAAAACTTTACACTGACGGGCTTCTAACTGTTTAGCGCATTTTTCCGCCCATGCTTTACTTTGGGGATGGTTGGCCTTATGGGCGATGATTACTTGTTTTAACTGCACGGAGTTGAGACTTTGTTCGGAGGTTCTATATTTTTAACAATAGCAAGACCGGGCAGATCGGATGAAAAGTAACAGGTAAAAAAGGGGTTGGGGGAATCACCTCGGCCTCACTGTAGCCAATTTGACAGAATTAATCGATAGATAAGGGTAAATGGAAGTAACTAGGATAAGCTCGCAGGTTTTAGCAATCTTATCCCGTTTTTTCCCTGTAACTGCTGTATCTA
Organism: Microcystis sp. M144S2; assembly: GCF_020246065.1. Classification (NCBI taxonomy): domain Bacteria; kingdom Bacillati; phylum Cyanobacteriota; class Cyanophyceae; order Chroococcales; family Microcystaceae; genus Microcystis; species Microcystis sp. M144S2. The sequence goes on along the minus strand of NZ_JADBTR010000118.1, from coordinate 25,490 downwards.
TGCGGCTTTTTCCCAATTATCTCTCTCAACACCCCTACCACTTAATTTCCATGCAGAGTTATAATTGTATTAAGATGTGTAACAGTTCTCTGGCAAACTCTTGACAAAGGATAACAAATCTGCTCTCCCAAAAAACAGGAAAGGTTTTATTTCTATGACATTAATTCAAACCGCCCAATTATCGCTAGAAACTTTGGCTTTAGCCTTTTTTAAGCAGACAGAAGGACGCTGGCAATCCCAGAGACGTTATTACACCCTCACCCAAGAAACGGAACCCCAAGAAGTTATCAGCGCCATCGAGATTAAATATTTACCCCAAGGCAGCGAACCATTAATTCAACTGGCCTGTTTACATAATCTGGAAGATACAGTTCTATTAGGTGGTACGGAAGTGACTTGGCAAAGTAATTATCTCCGTCCCCAGAGTAAAAAACCCTCCAACGGTTCGACTATATTCGGTATTTTAGATAATATTCTCTATCGCGATCGGGGATTTGCGACGGATAAACCCGTTAGCGCTATTTATACCTTTCCTAACCCCTCTACTCTCTGTCTGAGAACAGAATACGCCGGTTCTGTCTTTGAAGAAGAAATTAAACTCATCGGTCAACAATATCGCACCCGACAAACTATTATCTCTCGCGCCGGTCAAGAATTGATGATCGGTCAATATCTAGAAAAACGGGTCAATTAGTCAAAAAATCGGCGGCTATTCCCAGAATTTTGACTTCTATCCTAGGAATGGGGCTGAAATCAAATCAGCCCTTCCCATAACTCCCCTTTAAACCGGGGTTAAATTGTCTTGATTCTGACTAGCGAGAAACTTCTCTAATTCCGTAATCGCATCGGCATCGACCTTAGTTTGCATGGGACAGAATTTCGGTCCACACATCGAACAAAACTCCGCAGTCTTATAGATATCTGCGGGTAAAGTCTCATCGTGGTATTCCTTAGCGCGATCGGGATCCAAGGATAACTGAAATTGACGATTCCAATCGAAATTATAACGAGCTATGGAGAGTTCGTCGTCACGATCCCGCGCCCCTGGACGATGACGGGCGATATCTGCCGCATGAGCCGCTATTTTGTAGGCAATTAAGCCATTTCGCACATCTTCAGCGTTGGGTAAACCGAGATGTTCTTTCGGGGTGACATAACATAACATCGCCGTCCCGTACCAACCCGCCAGAGCCGCCCCGATCGCCGAAGTGATATGATCGTATCCGGGGGCAATATCGGTGACAAGGGGACCAAGAACATAGAAAGGTGCTTCGCTACACTCCTCCATCTGTTTTTTCACATTAAACTCAATTTGGTCCATGGGAACATGGCCCGGTCCTTCCACCATCACCTGTACATCGTGTTCCCAACCGCGACGCGTCAGTTGGCCGAGGGTTTTCAATTCCGCTAATTGGGCCGCATCGGAAGCATCGTGGGTACAACCGGGACGCAGGGAGTCACCGAGACTAAAAGAAACGTCATAACGCTTGAAAATCTCGATAATTTCATCGAAATGGGTGTAGAGAGGATTTTGCTTGTGGTGGTATAACATCCACTTAGCAATAATACCACCGCCCCGGGAGACAATCCCGGTCAGACGAGTTTTGACTAAAGGCAGGTGTTCGATGAGGATTCCCGCGTGAATCGTCATGTAATCTACCCCTTGCTGGGCGTGTTTTTCGATAATGTGGAGGAAATCTTCGGGGGTGAGTTTTTCAATATTGCCGTGAACGCTTTCCACCGCTTGATAGATGGGTACAGTACCGATGGGGACGGGAGAAGCATTGATAATCGCGGTGCGAATTTCGTCCAAATTACCGCCCCCAGTGGAAAGATCCATCACCGTATCGGCTCCGTATTTGACCGCTAGGTGTAATTTTTCCAGTTCTTCGTTAATATTCGAGGAGTTGGGTGAAGCCCCGATATTAGCATTAACTTTACACTTAGAAGCAATACCGATCGCCATAGGTTCGAGGTTGAGGTGATTGATATTAGCGGGAATAATCAGTCTTCCTCGGGCGATTTCGCTGCGAATCAATTCGGGAGAGAGATTTTCCCGTTTTGCCACATACGTCATCTCTTCGGTAATTATCCCCTGACGGGCGTAGTGCATTTGCGATACATTTGCTTGTCCGCGCCGGGGGGCAACCCATTCTTGTCTCATAATTTTATTTCCTCTGTAAACAGCTTCCCTACGCTGGAATTACCCAGTCTCAGGTTCTAAGGGTCTTTCTCAGCCTGATTATCCCAGACACCCCTAGCTATGACGGCAATTCTATCACTGTTGAGGACTGAGGGGATAAAGCTTAAGATTGTTGTTTGATTGGGCAGTTACTCAGTATTCAGTATTCAGGAGTCACTATTCAGTATTCAGGATTCAGCTTTTATTTATTATCCCATCTCCCCCGCTCCCTACTCTCTTGCTGATTACCAAAAAAAAGGCAGGCAAAGGCCTACCCTAGGATTAATGATTAGTCAATCAAACCTTAGACATCGTAGTAGAGAGAGAACTCGTAGGGGTGGGGACGTAAGCGCATCGGGTTAACTTCGTTATCGAGTTTGTAGGTGATCCAGTTGTGGATAAAGTCTTCGGTAAAGACACCAGAATCGGTCAAGAAAGCGTGATCTTTTTCGAGACTTTCCAGAGCTGCTTCTAGAGAACCGGGGGTAGAGGGTATTTTTGACAATTCTTCGGGGCTGAGTTCGTAGATATCCACATCGAGAGGTTCCCCCGGTTCAATTTGATTTTTAATCCCATCAATACCGGCACAGAGCATGGCGGCAAAAGCGAGGTAGGGGTTAGAAGTGGCGTCAGGACAACGGAATTCTAAACGTTTGGCTTTCGGGTTGCTTCCCGATAAAGGAATCCGAATCGAAGCGGAGCGATTACCTTGGGAGTAGGCCAGGTTTACAGGGGCCTCAAAACCGGGGACGAGACGCTTGTAAGAGTTGGTGGTGGGGTTAGTTAAAGCTAAGAGCGCGGGAGCGTGTCTAAGCAAACCACCGATGTAGTACAGTGCCATTTGGCTGAGTCCGGCGTATTTATCCCCGGCGAACAGGGGTTGACCATCTTTCCAGATAGACTGGTGAACGTGCATCCCGGAACCGTTATCGCCAAAGATAGGTTTGGGCATAAAGGTGACGGTTTTACCGTATTTCTTGGCCACGTTCTTGATGCAGTATTTATAGGTCATCAAGTAGTCGGCGGCCCGTACTAGGGTAGAGAATTTAATCCCTAACTCGTTTTGACCACCGGTAGCGACTTCATGGTGATGTTTTTCGATGGGAACTCCGCAGTCGGCCATGGTTAAGAGCATTTCCGTGCGAATGTCTTGAGAGGTATCGGTGGGACTAACGGGAAAATAACCCTGTTTGTAGGCGGGTTTATAGGCAAGATTTCCGTCTTTTTCGTCTTTACCGCTATTCCAACGACCTTCGACACTATCCATGTAGTAATAGCCTGCATTGGCGGTTTGGTCGAAACGAGCGCTATCAAAGAGGAAAAATTCTGCTTCCGGTCCAAAAAATACGGTATCACCTAAACCGGTACTGCTCAGATAATCGATCGCTTTCTGAGCAATAGAGCGAGGATCGCGGCTATACCATTCACCGGTTCTGGGTTCTTTGATGCTACAGATCATGCTTAGGGTAGGTTCCTTGTAGAAGGGATCGATCCAAGCAGTGGTAGGATCGGGAACCATGGCCATATCGGATTCGTTAATTGCTTTCCAACCGCGAATACTGGAACCATCGAAGGCAACACCATCGCTGAAAGAGCTTTCATCGATTTGGTCGTAGTAGAAGGAGCAATGTTGCCAGATACCAGGCATATCAATAAATTTCAGGTCAATAATCTTAATATTGTTGTCCTGAATCATTTTCAAGACTTCTTGTGGCGTTTCGGGCATGGAAAACTCCTTTGATGTATGGATCAGTTCTTAAGCTTCTCAAAAAAACCATCCTAAACAGTCACTTTCGCAGGTTTTGTATTTTTCGATACAAAATCTTTAATCCTAGCTTGAAAAAATCTGTAATTTTCTTGTTGAGTTCGGTAATCGCCCGGAATGGCGATTTGCCTATCAGCTTCTACTGCCCCTTGCCACACCTCAAGGAGGTTCGTTTGTGCAAACATTGACCGTCTGGAGATTTTCTGCTCACTTAAAAGCTTACAGGGTAATGATTTGGTAGTAGTAGTGTGTTAAATATTTATTAATAAAAATAATTGGAACCCGATCAGTCTTTGAACCTCCTTAGAAAAATGGTGATTTTCTAGTAAAGATATGGTTTTCTCTATCCAGAGATAGTAATTATGTTCGTATAAGTTCGTTTCCATAATTATTCCCATTATTTTGATATTTCAGGAAACCAATCCTCATTTAACGCCTGTTCTATAGGGCAAATTGGAGCTAAACTGACCAAATTTTCAGCCATTCCAGATAGATCCAGAAATAATTTACGAGCATTTTGATAACAGGGCAAGAAAATTTCCGATAGATAGGGCTTTAAACTGAGACTGTCTTCAATAATTTGTTTAATTTGTAGGCGAAAGTTACGGATTTCATTTTTCCATCCTCTTTGATTATATTCTAATTCCGATTGCCAGTAAGCTAGTTTCAGCAAATGTTCTAATAACCGAGTTAAATAACTTTCTAAACTTCGTTTCTCACTTTTCCCCATACTACTAATTTCCTCGATGAGATTATCTAAATCCAAATCGGAAAATTGATGATTTTCTAGTAAAGATATGGTTTTCTCTATCCAGAGATAGTAATCTTTTTCGTATAAATCACTCTTCATTGCTTAATCCTCTCCGAGAAACTCAGGAAACCAATTTTCATCTAAAATTTGGTCGATTGATCCAATAGGTGTAGCACTTAAAAGTCTTTTATCGATGCCAGAACCTTCGACAAATAGATGGCAAGCATCCTCATAACATGGCTCAAGAATCTCGGTGAGGTAAGATGCTAAGTTTGTATTATAAGTTCCATCCTTTTTGTTGCTAATAATTCTTTTTATTTGAATGCGAAAATTTAAAATCTCACGTCGCCACTTGTTTTTATTGTAATCGCGCTTAGATTGCCAATAAGTTAATTTAAGTAAATGCTCCAAGAGTTTAGTTAGTAAACTCTCTAACTTCTGACGTTCTCTTCTGGACATATCTTTTATTTCTTCAATTAAATTTTCTAAATCCAACTCAGAAAACTGGCGATTTTCTAGTAAAGATATGGTTTTCTCTAACCAGAGATAGTAATCCTGTTCGTATAAAGTCTTATCCATAGCTGTGATTAGGTGATCAATAAAACTCATTTTAAATGATCTGAAAAAATTAAGGTGGGCAATGCCCACCCAAGTTAACCTTAATTAGCGCAACTAGAACAACTATCGTCAGACTCTCGAAAATTGTCCTTTTGTACGGTACGGATATAATAAATCGCTTTACACCCCAATTCCCACGCCATGATTAGAGTATCAAAGATATCCTTGGCTGTGAGACAACGGTTGGGTTCTGCGGGGAAATAAACCCCTTCATTGAGGTTGAATAATAACTCCATAGAAATCCCCGTATCGATCCATTCTTGCATAGTAGCGATCGCTTTTACCACTTGTTGCTGTTCGAGGTTTTTATTCTCTGGATAAAACCAGAAAGCTTCTTCAATAAAAGGTGGTGCGATGGGAACAGTTCCCTTTGCCCATTTATCGTAGAAAAAGCGACTATAAACCGGCAAAACACTAGCGGTACATCCCTGTACCAAACTGGAGGAAGTATTAGGAGCAATGGCGGTAATATGGGAGTTACGGATGCCAAATCGTTGAATATCTGCGGCTAATTGTTGCCATCTTTGTGGTTGCACCGCATTAGTTAAAAACCATTCCACTGGTTTTGCCCCGATTAATTTACCTTGACTCCATTCGCTACCCAAGAAAGCTTGATAAGCACCGCGTTCTTTAGCCAATTCCATCGAGGAATAGGTACACCAATAGCCAATTTCTTCAAATAAATTACTAATTTCTGACAGGTTATTGTAGGATAATTTCCGTTTAGCTAACCAGTCAGCTAATCCCATCGCCCCTACCCCAATAGTGCGATATTTATCGTTGTGGTTTTTAGCATTATCAAAGGGAGGATTAGTAATATCGATAGTATTGTCGAGAATCCTGACAGCGATTTGACAATTAGACTCGATTTCTTCCCTGTCGATATTGGCTAAATTAAGGCTAACTAAATTACAGCAATGGGCAGTTTTATCGGGGGTGACATTCGAGAAACTCTCCGTGCATAAATTTACACCGGGGATATAGCCATCGTGTTTATTAGGATTAGCGCGATTGATGGTATCTTTGAAGGCAATGTAGGGCATTCCTGTTTCTACTTGGGAACGCATGATACTTTTAAATAATTCCCGGGCATTAATTTTTTTATAGAGGAAAATCTCTCTATCTAAATTAGCTTCTACTAAACGATAAGCCTCTTCAAATTCTTCCCCCCATAGTTCCGATAATTCTATACCTAATTTTGTGCGAACTTCGTAGGGATCTACTAATGTCCACTCGGCTTTATTTATCACCCGACGCATAAATTCATCGGTGATAACTAATTGGGGAAAAACATCATAAGCTTTGCGTCTTTGATCACCGTTTTCTGTCTGCATTTCCAGAAATTCTGGCACATCTAAATGCCAGATGTCAACACCGATAGTTACTGCCCCAGCGCGTCTTCCCCCCTGATTTACTGCAATAGCTGTATCGTTAAGTAACTTAATCCAGGGAATAATCCCACCGGAAGCATTAGCTTTCCCCATTACCCAGCTACCAGTGGCGCGAATTCTACTCACATTCACACCGACACCGCCACCATTTTTGGAGATGCGGGCAGCATTAGTAATCTCGCCGAAAATGCTTTCTAAACTGTCGTCAATAGAGAGAATAAAACAACTGGTTAGGGAACCTTTAGGCGTGCGTAAATTGGCTAAAATTGGAGTGGCAAGAGAGATTTTTCTTTGGGCAATCCCTTGATAAAATTTCTTCGCCCAGGGGAGTCTATTAGCCGGTTCTTCCACAATGGCAAGCAGTAAGGAACAGGTTAATAATGCCTCTTGGGGTAACTCATTTTTGAGTAAATAACGGCTAGTTATTAACAATGCCCCGGCGTAATCATAATCGATATCCCAATCGGGATTAATCCAAGCACCAGCTTCTTTTAATTCTGCCTCAGAATAGATGAGAAGTCTTTCGTCGTACAGGCGATTTTTAACTTGAGTTTTGACGGTTTCCTCGTAATTTCCGTACTGATAACCCCGGACTACTAAGGTATCTTTCCATAGACTCCAAATATGCAATCTTCCCGCCACATAGCGCCAATCCGGTTCCTCGGGACTACACATTTCTAGGGCGCAATTGATTAAATTATCCTGTATTTCCCTAGTGGTAATCCCATCCCGCAGGCGTGTGGTTAAACCCGCTTCTAAGGCGATTGAATTGACTTTTTTACCTTCACAAGCCCACTCTACCACGTCGCGAATTTTGCCGATATTTAAGCTTGTGGTGGAACCATCGCGCCGAATCACTCTAATTGCATGGCTGCCCATATTAGCTAAAGGGGTAGAACGAAAGGGTATTACTTCGTTATTTTTGTGAATGGAAACGGCAGTAGTCAAGGGCTTCGATTGCATAATTGGGAAATTGCGGCGTTAAAAAAACTTGACAAATTAATCTATTTGTACTAGAGTATTTTATCAGATTTTCTGGGAAAACACAACATCTAGCGTGTTAAATAATCATATCACTCTATATATAGTAGAGCGAGGATTGTTTTGTCCCCCAAAACAGTGTTTTCGATGACATTTTTCGCAAAAAATTCTCAATTTTCTCGGAAAGATAGTTTTTTTGTACGCTTGACAAAAAGTTTATTCTTTGATAGGAAAAACAGATTGACAAAATATTTCCGATCCCATTGTGCTTGACTGCTGAGGAGGTTGTGGTGAGACTTTATTTGTTCTTAACTTTTCGATAATTTAAGACAAGAGTGGATTAAAAGTCAAATTTCCTCTGAGAACCTCTGAGAGAGTAAATTTTCTCTTTTCGCTATTTAGTGGCTTACCGCTAGAATAATAGGACAAAAACGCTATATATAGCGTCTAGCCAGTAGAGGACAAGGATGAAATATTTAGAAGAATGGCGTGATAGCGGGGTGGATGCGGAGTTAATTGATCTCAATGTCACCGGTTTAGCGGGGCTATCTCCCAGTGAATACCTACTCTACTCCCAAGAATTACCGCGACGCAATGATGGCAGGGTTAGGGATAGTATTCTCAAGCGTTATGAACATACCAGTCAAGGCGGTTGGTGGTGTTCAGGAATTGACTTACTAACGGGTAATGATGACCTTTGGGGCTGTTTTAAGCCCGATTTTCCCCGTTTAAGCTTTGATAAGGCTAAACCGATTAAGTACGAACATCCTCCCCAAACCCCTACGGGAGTCTTTGCTTTGCGGGTTCCCCTAAAAATTTGGCAAAGGATAGCCCAGGATATCAGTATTAATATTTTAACTGAAGAAGTGGATAATAAGCAAGAGGATCTCGGTTTTTGGTCCTGGGTAATTAAACATCCAGAGATACCTATTTGTCTTACGGAAGGAGCGAAAAAAGCGGGGGCATTACTAACAGCAGGTTATGTGACAATTGCCTTACCCGGGATTCACAATGGTTATCGTACTCCCAAGGACAAATTAGGGAGGAGAATCGGTAAATCTCATTTAATTCCGCAGCTAGAAAAATTAGCTAATTCGGGACGAAAGATTTATCTAGTTTTCGATCAAGAAACTAAACCGAAAACCCAGCAAGCGGTTAATTTAGCTTTACAGAGAATGGGTTATCTATTCAGTCAGGCTAACTGTGAGGTAAAGGTGGTTACTTGGGATGCTGCTGACGGTAAAGGAGTGGATGATTTACTAATCAATCGAGGAGAAGATTACTTTAAACAAGTCTATCAAAAAGCCACCTCTTGGGAAATTTGGAAAGCAGCGAATTTAAATAGTTTAACTCTCTCACCTCATCTAGAATTAAATAGCCGTTACTTGCCAGATATTGCTATTCCTACATCAGCGCATTTAATGGCGATTAAATCTGCTAAAGGTACGGGAAAAACTGAGTTTTTAGCCAAGATAGTTAAACAAGCTATTGCCAATCAACAAAAAGTTTTAGTTATTGGTCATCGGGTGAAACTGGTAGAGGAGTTATGTCAACGCTTTGGTTTAAACTATATCAGCAAAATTAGGGATAATCCTGCGGCACAAATTTACGGTTATGGTTTATGTATTGACTCTCTCCATCCCCAATCACAAGCTAAATTTCAAGCGGAAGATTGGCAAGGAGCTATTATTATTATCGATGAGATCGAACAGGTTCTATGGCATGGGTTAAATGGGGATACTTGTAAAACTAATCGTGTAGCAATTTTAAAATCCCTAAAGTCGCTGCTGCAAACTGTGGTCAGCAGTGGGGGAAAAGTCCTAGTTGCTGATGCTGATTTAAGTGATATTTCCCTAGATTATTTAACTTCTTTAGCGGCGATTGAACTAGAAACTTTCTTGATTAGTAATGAGTGGAAACCTAATTATCAGGAATCTTGGCGAGTTTATAACTACTCTGATAATACTCCTCAACGGCTAGTTAATGATTTAGTTAAACATATTAAAGAGGGAGGAAAACCCTTCGTTTGTCTATCAGCACAAAAGTTAACCAGCAAATGGGGAACGATTACCCTAGAATCCTATCTAAAAAAGCAATTTCCTCATAAGAAAGTTCTGCGGATAGACTCAGAGTCATTGCAAGATTCTAGTCACGCTGCCTATCAAGCGATTGGCAATTTAAATCAGTTGTTGCTTAACTATGATATAGTTCTAGCTAGTCCCGCGATCGAAACGGGAATTAGTATTGATATTCAGCGACACTTTTCCTCGGTTTGGTGTCTAGCACAGGGAATTCAAACTCCCACTTCTATCGCTCAATTTTTAGGGAGAATTAGAGAGAATATTCCTCGTTATATTTGGTCAGCAGTGCATGGATTTAATCAGGTGGGCAATGGGTCCACTTCTATCCCCAAACTTCTCACCTCTGGACACCGATTAACCGAGGTTAATATTCGCTTACTACACCAATCAGATTTAGAATCTCTGGAGGATTTAGATACAACTTTTCAAGCAGAATCTCTCCTCTGCTGGGCAAAAATGGCCGTGCGAGTCAATGCTTATATGCTTAATTATCGTCAGTCAATTCTAGGGATTTTACAAGCAGAAGGTCATAGAATTAAAGAAAGAAATCAGGAAGAAGAACTAGACATAACTAATCAGTTAACGGAAGCAATTGAAGAAATTATGGAATATAATTATCGTTCTGAATGTGATGCAATTGCCAGCGCAGCCGAGATAACGGAATCAGAGTGTCGTCTGCTAAAAAAACAGTTAATTAAGTCAGTAAAAGAAAGGAGAATTATCAGGAAATATGACCTATACAAACGCTATGGAATCCCCGTCACACCGCAATTAGTGATTAAAGATGATCAAGGATGGTATCAAGAACTACGCCTACATTACTTTTTGACAATTGGGCGACAATTTTTGTGCGATCGAGATGCTTTAATTGCGCGTAAACTGATAGAATCAGGTCACGGAAGTTTATTTATTCCCGATTTTAATAGTAGTCAATTAGGAGTGATTATCGGGACGTTAGAATTGTTAGGAATTCCCGTATTATTAGCTAACCCGGAAAGAGAATTAACTAATCATGATGCCGATTTACAAAAAATGGCGGAAATCGCCGTTAAAAACCGTAACGAGATTAAAACTATCACCAAGATTAACCTCTCTAATACTTCCCGTCCTCTGACCATTATTCGTAATTTTTTAAACTTGTTAGGTTATAAATTAACCGACAAGGGCAGCCAGAGAATTGCTAAAAAATCCCTAAAAGTTTATCAGATTGTTGCACCTCAGGATGGTAGAGAACAAGTGTTTCAACAATGGTTATTTAGAGACGAAAAATGTGCGGGAAGTTCCGAGTTTTGGTATGAATAAGGTTCTTAGGGACTTGTTATACAATTAACCAAGGCAGGATTCCGTTTTTGTAACGGGGATTTATACCCCGCTCCAAAAACTTTTCGACTTAAAAGGCAAGGTTTTAGACCCAGTTTTTTCGATAATTAATTTAAAGAATCCTCTAGGTTATTTTTCGGGACATTCAAAACAGGATTTTGGTCAAAGAAACCCCAAGACATAATCTTAAAACCTGCTGGATGTACGGTCATAATTGGCCATTCTTCCGGACGAGGAATATGGGTAACACCGTAGGTGTACCAGACGACTAAATCCTCATTGTCGAGAGATTCATTATCAGCAGTATATTGCGGTAAACCTCGGCCTTTTTTGCCTTGATTGGGATAATCTCCCGCTGCATAAAGCTCGTTCGCTTTGTAACGAGTTGCCCAAAAATGATGGGTAGCAAATTCACCCCGTTGACGAGAATCCGCTTGGAAATTGGGATAATAAATTGAATTTGCCGATGGCATTAACATATAACTTGTCGGCATTCCTAGGGAGTTTTTCTGATTCTTATTCATTACCATCCAAGCGCGACTTTCAGCTAAATTCACATCACGAATTGCCTCGGATTCTTGCTGAAGATTTCTTTCTGACATAGTGAAGGCATTACCAAAGGGATTCTTTTCTGGTGATAAAGTAGAAACCTTCATTTCAGTAACAGAATTTTTAACCCCATCCACATCGAAATCAAGACGAAAATTTAAGAAGTGCTGATGATTAATCGCTTCCACATTTGCCGCTACTAATGTCCCAAATTGGTCGCCATGATTATGAGCATTAGTGACATCATGAGTCGCTTTAGCTAACATAATTCCCGTTAAATCGCTGCGCTGTTCTAAAGTACCATCTTCATGAAAAATCCAGTTAATTCCATAGTCATAATTACCGATAGCAGCCACGGTATTAACCACTAATTGACGGGCGCGGCGACCTTCAAAAGTTTCCGTGTTAAAATCATAATGTCGCCAGAGAATTCCCGCATCCTTTTCGTAAATACCGATAAGATTTTTCCCGAGATAAGGTTCCCCATTATCATCAGCAAACAAGGCATTTAACAAGACAGTATTTTCGGGAACATCATTACCTTTATCCAAGGGAGTAGATAGCCAACCAAAACGATATTCTCCCACATCAAAAGCACTACGAACCGCCCATTCTCGCGAGGTATCGGAGTAGGGAACTACCATTTCTGAGAGTCCTGCACGATACAAAATTATTCTATCTTTACCTTTATCATTGTAGGTAACTAGATAAAGAACTAACCCCTCTCTTGGGTGCATGAGATAACGAAATTTCCAATTTTGCCAGCTAACTTCGTTACCCCTAATTTGAAAAGTTGTCCCCTGCGGTTGTTGAATTCTTAAAGGTTTTAGAGCTTTTTGAAGGGGTGAAAGGGTTTTTTCATCGTAATCAAAATTGGCTTTTGAGAAAGGTACAATCCCAGTATCTCGCACTTCAAATACTTGGCGATTATTTAAATCTACCGTCACCGACAAACCTTCAATTGGTGCGCCATAATAATTACTGCGATCCTTGCCTTTATAGTAAGTAATTCCGCGAATTAAGCGCTTTCCCGATGCTTGTTCTTTCTCGCTCATCATCCCAGGGGCCCAACCGTCAATGATGACGTTTTCAAAGTCAGCAATCCCGCGTTTTTTCATAGCTTCTTGCCAACGAATATCGGCTTTGGCTACTTGATCGAGAATTTCGTATTCTTCATCTAACAATGGTGGTTGTCCCGTCGATACTTCTTGCCATGAGATAATTTTACTCGCTTTGGTATCGACAATAGCCTCATAGGTTTTATTCAGTCTGGGTTCCAGAATTACTAAAAAAGCCTGACGAGCAATAGCATCTCCTTTTTTAAAGTTTAAAACAGTTTGCTTATCGGGTTCTTGTAAAGAAATATTAGGAAATCTGGCGAACTCTGTCAGGGATTTTTCTTTTTTAACCACAGTTACCGCCATTTTAATCTCATTTTCTGTGAGGGGATCGAGAGGATGGCTAATCCCTGGGGATTGGGCGAAAGTTTTCCCAAAAATTAAGATCACTCCGCAGCTGATTACAAATAAAATCGTCAGTGGCCGCCACCATGAGTATTTTTTCAGCATAGAAATCTCTCGATAAGGCTAAAAGATGGTCAATCCTAGACATGATAATCTGGGATGTCATAATTAACCTTATATCTTTTCAAAAAATTAAGATCGATGTCGGCTGTATTAGCGCGGCGTGATGCACATCAAATTGTTAATTTTGCCACACTACAATATTAGAAAAATCGGCGTTGCTGAATCAAGCTATGAATGTCAACCGTGCCATCCTATCTAAAAGTTAGTTTGCCAGAAGATTCCTATCTCAAATCAGCAACACCAACTCCTGCAAACCGACACCGACACCCACCCCCAAACCACCGGCCAAAACAGCGCTCAAAACGAGATTAAATCCAGTTAATAGAGTTTAGATTTGATAGGGATTACCCAAGCGATCCACAAAAACATTGTAATCTAAGGGTAAACGCCCCGGATTAAGCCGTGGTTCCGCCGCGTAACCGATGGGAACAACAACAGCGATCGCCAGATGGGGATGATCGGCAGCACCGATCACAGCTTTTACCTTGTCCTCGATCCAACCGTTGAGAAAACAACTAGATAAACCGAGACTTTCGGCAGCTAAAACCAGATGAGTAGCGGCGATCATGGCATCTTTAATCGCGTATTCCCGGGTTTTTTCGCCCAAATCCTTTTGAAATCCCGGGATTGCCTGTTTGAAATATTTTACCGTGCCTTCGCTCCAGGCACCTGTACTGAGAGCCTGTTCATAGATAGGAGTTAGATCTCCTCCTCCTGCGGCAGCATCGGCAGCGAAAACAAAAGTAACCGGCGCTTGGATAATTTGCTTTTGTCCCCAAGCGGCCTCGGCTAAAGCGGCCTTTTGTGCCTCATCTTGTACTAAAATAATTCGCCAATCTTGGATGTTGAAACTACTAGGTGCGGCAACGGTTAATTCTACTAGGGTTTTCAGCAGTTCTGGGGCGATCGGATCGGTGGTAAAATTTTTAATAGAACGACGTTGATTAATCGCCGTGGGAACATCGAGAGGCAAGGTCATAAAGTCAGTGGATCAAGTTAAATACTTCTAATTATTATAAGGTCAGGTTATCAGCCCTAGACTTCGGTGTGACAAAACAGAAATGGGGTGCATCTCACATTTGCAGAAATACCGACAATCAGCAATTATCAGTGACTTTTAAATGATGACAAATGTATCAGCATCTCCGTGTAAGCATCCCACCGAAAAACTAATGCGCTTCGGGGTTTGGGGGGTAGAAGCCCCCAAAAGCTGGGATTGAGTGATAAAATCGCAAGTAATGCCCAATTTTAAAAGAGAGTTTCCCCTGAAAAATCCCAACTTAGTAGATTGACAAAAATGAGATGCACCCACAGAAACAGTAAAACATCGGGGTTAAATTGTGGCAGTCAGGAAAAGATCGACTATACTGTTAAACTTAAACAGGTCATAACCCAATGACCATCTAGCTATCATCATGTCACCGCCACAAAGATCATTTTATGCTTTCTGAGCCGGAACCGAGCGACACCCTCACCACTCCCACCGTCAATATGGGCGATCACAGTACCGATATCAAGCCAATTTTAGCCTTAAAAGAGTTGGTCGCCAGTTTATATCGCGAACAAAACAAAGTTCAAAATCTCTTAAGTTCCCTCGGTTTTGCCCTGCGGAGTTTCAATAATTTAAACCAATTCCTCGATCTTACCCCCTTGATGGCCGCACGAGTGGCGGATGCGGAGGGAGGAGCGTTGATTTTGAGCAAAAATAACGGTCAAGTAGCCCTCGATCAACTCCATTGCCAAGATAATCAAATTAATGGGGAACTACGCCGACAATTAGAGGCAATTATCCGACAATTAAACCAAGAAGCGACACTTGAGAACAAAAATAATCGATCGCTTCTCGATAGTCTCGACCATCAGATCCGGCAAACTCTCGGACAGGGTACGCAGGTTTATAGTACACCTGTTTTGGTAAAAAATAGTGAGCGGGGGCGTTTATACGTTTTCAGTCGCGATCCCGATTATGGTTGGACCCCCACCCGTCGTAAACTGTTGCAGCTAGTGGCCGATCAAACGGCGGTAGCTATAGCTAATAATGAATTAACGGTCGAATTACGGGCCAAGGAACGTCAGGATCGAGAGTTAGAAATCGCTTCCGAAATCCAAAATCGTCTTTTACCCCGGCAATGTCCGAAAATTCAGGGGGTAGAATTGGCAGCCCACTGCCAAACAGCCAATCGCGTTGGGGGCGATTATTATGATTTTATCCCCTGCAACTACGATCAATTTAAACCAGCAACGGAGGCGGAAAGGGAAGCTAGTACCGCCCCTTGGAGTATAGTCATCGGTGATGTCATGGGTAAAGGTGTCCCAGCAGGATTATTGATGACCATGACCCGGGGAATGTTGCGAGCGGAAGTGTTAAATCGTCACTCCCCAGCCCAAATTTTGCGTCATCTCAATCGGGTTATGTATGCCGATCTCGATAATTCTCATCGTTTCGTGACATTATTTTATTCCGAGTATGATCCGCTGACGCGCCGTCTTGGTTACAGTAATGCTGCCCATTATCCCACCCTCTGGTGGCGGGCTAAAACGGGAGAGTTAGAGTCTCTCGACACGGAAGGGACATTAGTGGGTTTAGAGGCCGATTCTATCTATGACGATGCCCAAGTGCAATTAGAAGCGGGAGATACGCTGATCTATTATACCGATGGCTTTACCGATGCAGTCAACTCGAAAGGGGAAAGATTTGATCAGAAAAATTGGCTATCGGCAGTTAAAGAAGCCTGTCAACAGTACAACGATCCCGAACAAATTCTCGAATATTTATTTGGGAAAGTTGCCGCTTTTACCGGGTTGCAAAATGACGGTGGCGACGATATGACTTTAGTAGTTATGCGAGTGAAATCGGAGGAATAAATCATCACTTCCTAGCTCATAAATTAGCTTAATCCTGCTCTTGCCAAGGAGCAAATAAAGGCAATAAAGCTAACCCGGGTAAAGCGGCAATTACCGTGATTAAAAAGAACCACTGCCAACCGATCGCCTCAGCTAAAACTCCGGCGGGAGCCACCAAAATATCGCGACTAAAGGCCATTAAACTTGATAAAAGGGCGTACTGAGTAGCGGTAAAACGAGCATTACAAAGACTCATTAAAAAAGCCACAAAAGCGGCAGTGACTAAGCCACCGCAGAAGTTTTCAATATTAATAGCTAAGACCATAAAAGGATAATTTTGCCCTAAATTTGCTAGAATAAAATAGGCTAAATTACTAACAGCTTGCAACAGACCAAATATCCAGAGCGATCGATTAATTCCCCAACGACTTAACAGGGAACCACCTAATAAAACTCCCACCATAGTTGCTATCATGCCCATGCCGCCTTGGATCGCCCCGATATCGGTTTGACTGAAACCAGTTTTTAAGAGAAAAGGAGTCACCATATTATTAACTAAAGCATCCCCTAAACGATAGAGAACAATAAAGGCGAGAATGCTGATTCCTTGACCTATTTGATAGCGTTGAAAAAACTCTTGGAAAGGCAACCAAACCGCCTCTAAAAGAGTTTGGGGAGTATCATCTCTAGGGGGAGTAGCTGGGGCGAAAAAAGACCAAATAATCGTTAAAGCCATCAATCCAGCTAGGAAAAGATAGACGAGCGGCCAGGGAAAGTGATCAGCTAAAATTAAAGCGATCGAACCAGTTAAAATTAAAGCCAAACGATAACCTAAAACCCCGATCGCTACCCCGGCACCCATCTCCCATTTTTCTAAAATATCTGTGCGATAGGCATCGTAGGCAATATCTTGAGTGGCACTAAAAAAAGCGATCAGTAAAGCATTAATTGCCAATAATTCCAAAGATTGTTTTGGTTGTTGAAAAGCCATAAAACCAATCGCTAAAGTTAAACAAACTTGAGCGATTAAAATCCAACCGCGACGACGACCAAGAAAAGGAGGAACATAGCGATCGAGTAAGGGAGACCAAAGAAATTTGAGAGAGTAGGGGAGGGTAACTAAACTAAATAAACCGATCGATTTCAGATCAACTCCTTCGGTGGTCATCCAAGCTTGCAGGGTGCGACTGGTGAGCAACAAGGGTAATCCAGAAGCAAAACCTAAGAATAACAAAGCCGCCATTTTTTGACTGCGGAACACTTGCAAATAAGCGGAAATTTCTTTGATCATGGAGGGGATAGGAGGATAGATTAGATTAAAGAATATAGTTAATTGACCCAAAAAGAAAGAGATTAGTTCTGACCGGCATCATCCCATATTAACCACTGCCCGGAGATCAAAAAAAATTCTAGAAAAATGGCGGTCTTTCCCCCAACTGGGGCTATAGGCAGTAGAATGGATGAGATTTTGATTCAGTAGTCTTGAAAAATTGCGGTCTTCTCCCTAAGATAGATGCTTAATTCCCCCAACTAAATCCCACCCCTATCTACCCTTCCCGGATAAGGACTGCCATCCCCACCTTCCCTCCCGACTCCTGTGATTAAAGTGGACTCCTGTTTTATCTCATACCTATTGTCTCATTCCTCCGACTCGGAAGCGACCGGTGACACTGCCGCCATTACCGTCGAGGTGCGTTTGGCCCAAAGCCAAGATCTAAAAAGCTTGGCGGAAATTCTCACCGATAGTTTTTTCCCCACGGCCAATTATTGGTCTTTTCTGCGTCCTATCTTTAAATTAGGCATTTACGAGGACTTACGGGGACGATTACGCGCCGACACCCCTTACTATCACTGTCTGGTAGTCAGTCAAACCAGCGTCACCGTCACGGGTCCTCAGGAAATTATTGTCGCTACGGCGGAAATCGGCTTAAAATCCAGTTCTTTTTTAGCTGTTCCCATTCCTTATATTTCTAATTTAGCCGTTAGTCCCGATCGCCGGCGTGCTGGTCTGGCCCGGAGATTGCTGCTCAAGTGTGAACAGATCGCTAGAGAATGGGGGTTTG
Organism: Microcystis sp. M144S2; assembly: GCF_020246065.1. Classification (NCBI taxonomy): domain Bacteria; kingdom Bacillati; phylum Cyanobacteriota; class Cyanophyceae; order Chroococcales; family Microcystaceae; genus Microcystis; species Microcystis sp. M144S2. The sequence goes on along the minus strand of NZ_JADBTR010000118.1, from coordinate 7,359 downwards.
AGGAACTTTCCCTCCATGTTCTCAATAATAATCTAGCAGCCCAGTCACTGTACTTAAGTAGCGGTTATCGTCTGCAAAAAACCGACGGTTGGTTGATCAATCGGTTATTTAATCGACCACAAAAGTTATTTCTGCACAAAAAAATCAGCCAATGAGGAGACTCCGAGACAGGTTTTAGGGGTTGGGGTGTTGCGGTTTTAGTTCAATTTCCCCACTCCCCCACTCCCCCACTCCCCCACTTCCCCACTCCCCCACTCCCCCGCTTCCCAATTCATAATTCATAATTCATAATTCATAATTCCCACACCCCGCTCCCACGAAACAAACCCTAGATATTTCGACAAAATTGCGATGCCGAAGAACTATAAGGAAAAATTCTGCTATATTATCTGCTAACTCTCTAGAAAACCCGATTAGTTTAATAATCTTTTCCGGTTATCTGAGAAAACAAATAGTTTATCTCTTTAAATATGGTTTTAGGGAGATATTTAGTGATTGTGTGAGGCAATTTGTGGTTAATAAGACGAAATCAAGGCTTAAAAGCGGAAAATCAAGCAAATTAGCGGCTAAACCTGTTAAAAAGCGGCGATTGTCGGGTAAATGGTTCCTGACAGCCCTAGGCTTAACTGGCTGCGCCCTAGTTTCCGCTACGGCGGGGGCTATGTTAGCTGTGTCTCTCTCCTCCACACCTTTGCGACAAGCTGCTCTTAGTCCCGAAGAAGCCGCCGCTTTTAACAATCAACAGGCCATATCCTATGAAAATCTGCAACTTCCCGCCCTCAACCGCCCCGTTAATATTCTGGTAGTTGGCGCGAAAGTGTTGACATCCGATGTCAAGGAGGCACAAACCCCAGATCTGGGTTATCATGCCCCGGTTAATTCCTTGGATGGTTTAACCGATACCATGCTGTTACTGCGTTTTGACCCCCAAAGACAGAAGTTAACCATGCTTTCCATCCCCCGGGATACCCGCACCGATATCGAGGGTTACGGGGAGAAAAAAATCAATCAAGCTAACGCCCTTGGGGGACCTGCTTTAACGGCGGAAACGGTTAGTCATCTTTTAGAAGGGGTCGCTATCGATCGCTATGTTCGCATTAATGTGCAGGGTGTGGAAAAATTAATTGATGCTTTGGGGGGGGTGACGGTATATGTTCCCAAAGACATGAAGTATCAAGATTTTAGTCAACACCTCTACATTGACCTGAAAAAAGGGGAACAACACCTCAACGGCGAGAAATTCCTCCAGTTTGCCCGTTTTCGTTACGATGCTAAAGGCGATATCGGTCGTATCCAACGACAACAGCAATTAATGCGGTCTTTAGTGGAACAAACCCTAAAACCAGCAACTTTACTGAAAATTCCCGATATTATCGAGGTTATCCGCACTCATATCGATACTAATCTTAGTTTAGAAGAGTTACTCGCCCTAGCCGGTTTTGCCTCCAAAACTCAGCGCACTGATGTGCAAATGCTACTCCTACCCGGAGACTTTAATGGTGATGGTCGGCAAGGGATCAGTTATTGGTTGCCCAATCAAAGTAAAATTCAAGAGCTAGTGGCTCAACATTTTAACCACGGCTCTTTTATGGCTGACATTGAGGAAACCACGCAACCGACTCGCATAGCTGTGGAAGATAGCATCGATAATCCAGAAGCGGTGCAAACTCTAGTCAGATATCTGCGCTCATTGGGTTATGAAAATGTTTTTGTCTCTAAGTCTTCATCGCCAATTCTAGAAACTACCAAAATTATTGCTCAAAAAGGGGATGATTCCCTGGCTGCTGCCCTGCATAATAGCCTTGGTGTCGGGGAAGTTTTGGTGGAAAGTACAGGAAATCTCGCTTCTGATGTGACGATTAAAATCGGTCAAGATTGGCAAGAAAAATCAGCTAATCTTTCTGAGCTATCCCCTGGCAACTAAGAGAAAAATCAAGTTTATCTGAGTTAGGAGTTGAGTTACCCATTGACAAAAAACTCATCCATTATCAGTTATCATTGATTAGTGATTCTGTTTACTAATTACTGATTAGTGATTACTCTCCCATGATTCCTTTTTTTGAGAAACTAAAAACTCCTTTAACTAAGCAAAAAATCTCGGTTCTGCAAATTAATTTAGGGAAAAGATGTAACCTTGCTTGTAGCCATTGTCATGTGGAAGCTAGTCCAGTTCGCTCCGAAGAAATGACTCCAGAAGTATGCGAACAAATTATCGAACTGATCGAAAGATTTCCCCAAATTAAAACCGTCGATCTGACTGGCGGCGCTCCAGAAATGCTCTACGGTTTTAAGCCAATTGTGGAAACCTCTAGAAAAGCTGGGAAAGAGGTAATCGTGCGCTCGAATTTAACTATTTATTTCGAGAAAGGATTTACTGATATTCCTGAATATTGCGCTGCCCATCAGCTGCGGGTGGTGGCTTCTTTACCCTGTTATCTTGCCGATAATGTGGATAAAATGCGCGGTCTGGGAGTTTATGATCGATCGATTGCTGCTTTACAATGGTTAAACCGTCTCGGCTATGCTCAAGAGCCGAATTTGATGGTCGATTTAGTCTATAATCCCCAGATTCCTAAGTCAGAGAATTTTTCTCTCACACCGGATCAGGTATCCTTAACACGGGATTACAAAAAGTTCTTGCAAGAACATTTTAATATTTCTTTTAACAATCTGTTTACTATCACTAACCTACCCGTCGGCAGGACGCGCTTCCATCTGGAACACCGGCAACTCTATCAACCCTATCTTCAATTCCTTGAAGGTCATTTTAATGGTGATACTGTCGAACATTTGATGTGTCGTAATCAGCTTTCCATTGATTATTTGGGTAATATCTATGACTGCGATTTTAATCAGATGGAAGATCTGGTCGCTTGCACCGGTCAAGGCCAAAAATTAACCCTGCCAGATTTATTACAAGCGGGTACTTTAGAGCTAATTGCAGAGGTACAAACCGCTTCCTATTGCTACGGTTGCACTGCCGGCAGCGGTTCCAGTTGTGGGGGAGCTTTGATTGCAAACTGAACAAATGTACTGGATTGACAGCGTGCCTCGGAAAATTTAGTACAAATGCTCGGACTAGCTCTCCCTGCTACCAACTCCGCTGCTGTCTTAACGAGTAATCTTAGATAGTTAAAAGTTTAACCGATGATTAGGGACCGGAAAAAACCGCCGATTCGATATCTTGACGACTAAGGGAGTATTTAAAAGCGCGATTGATGTCACTGCCGTCATTGGCTGCCCGAAAGTAACGAACGGTGATTTCTTCGATATCGAGGCAGATTTCCGCTTTCCATGTCGGTTTTTCCACAGTCCAACAGTGGACATTCTCGGTATTTTTCCGACAACCTAATTTAACTAGCCATGCTTCGATCGCCGGTAAGGGATGATTATAGAGGGGAGTATCGGCAGTGGGAATCTTCATCGCATCTAAATCAAAAATAATTGGGCTACAGTGACGGCATTCTCTCCTCGAAGCATAGCAATAATCACCGCTAGTAACAAGCAGCCGAGCAGGGTGAGTGCCAAGATAAACAAAGCAAAAATCTCTCCCGAAGATAGGGGGCGATCGGTAGGATCGAGATAGGCGCTACGATTAGCTATGGGTTGATCGCTATCGGGGATAGTTTGGATGACATTCCAGCGCGAGTAACCTATCTGTAAATCATACAGGGAACGGCGATCGGGATTACTCAGGGTGGCATAAGCTTCGTTAAGACGCTGGAATTTAACCGTTGCCACTTCGGGGCTGAGTTCGGTAGTATCGGGGTGGTATCGTTTACTCAGTTCCCGATAGGCGCGTCGCACTTCGATCACCGAGGCACTCGGATGTAGTCCTAGAATGGCATAATAGGTATTGGCAAAGCGCGAGTTAGCGGCAATGACTCGCGAGGTGGTTTGGGAATTATCGCGCTCGAAGGTCACAAGATTTTTTACACTAAAAATTGTCTTAATATTTTAACCCTGTTGATCATGAAATCTCGTTATCGGCTGCGTCTTCAGATCTGTCTTGTCTTTCTCATTGTTGCTCTGACGAGTTGGTCTCCTTGGCTAACCTCTAGCGCCTATGCGGGGATCGATGACGATCGCCTCGATGGTAATATTTTTGTGGTCTATGCGGGGAATGGTTCCCTCGTACCACCGCGTCTAAATTTAGCGGAAACTTTTCAACGGAAAATTCCGGCTATTATTGTCTATTATCTGGATGATAGTAGTGATTGTAAGCGATTTGCGGCGATTGTCTCCCGTTTTCAAGAGTTTTACGGTCGCGCCGCCAGTATTATCCCCGTTACTGTCGATTCTATCCCCTTAAAGTCTTCCTATCGTCCCGATGAACCGGGTTACTATTATCGTGGTGGGGTTCCCCAAACTGTGGTTTTAGACCAACAAGGTAAAGTGGTTTATGATGGTTTGGGCAATGTTAAATATGAAGATGTGGATGATGTCTTAAGAAAGGTTTTTGATCTTCTGCCTCGAACGCAATCGCTGGAGTTAAAAAGACGCTCTTTTAACGAGTTTAACGCTGAATTGCGCTAGTTACCCCTTTTTTATCCTCAATTGAACCAAAAATAATCATTTAGAGATGCTGTCAGCAGCGTCTCTATCTTGTTTGTAGGAACAATAAAATTATTTACTTATTGCTTTTATTATCATTTAAGATTTATTTTAACCAATAAATGCTAGACAATTCAGATTTTATCTGGAGTAACACTTGAAAAATATTTGCAACAGTGCCAGACTAGAAAAAGTTTGCTAACCTGATTATACTGAGAACAATAATCATTCTTGTAGGTGTGGGAACCAGCAATGAAAATCAAGCAAAATTTCCTAACAGCAGCGATATTACTGGGTTTTTCTGGTCCGGTACTGGCTAATAGTCTCGAAAACCTCTCTAGTAACCCCATGGCACAGGTAACAAGTGTCAATCAATTGCGGGATGTTTCTCCCACCGCCTGGGCGTTTGAGGCCTTAAGAAGTCTCGTGGAGAGGTATGGTTGTATAGTAGGTTATCCTGACCGCACTTTTCGCGGTGAACGCGCTTTAACTCGTTGGGAATTTGCCGCGGGGTTGAATGCTTGCTTAAATACCCTAGAAAGATTGATTCAGGAAGGAGTAGCGGTATTAAAAGAAGATCTAGACAGAATTAAGCGATTAGTCAGCGAATTCGAGACAGAATTAGCGGCATTGGGTGCTAGGGTTGATAACTTAGAAAATCGAGTCGCTTTTCTGGAAAATAATCAATTTTCCACCACTACTAAATTAACTGGGGAAGTGGTGATGGCATTATATGGGGTAGCCACAGGGGAAAAAAACGGTGGTGAAGGGATTCCCCAAGTGCCAGCTTTTGGTTATCGGGCCCGTTTAGAATTAAATACTAGCTTCACAGGCAAAGATTTACTCTATACCCGTCTAGCAACGGGAAATATTGCCGATTTAGCCGATACCACGGGAACTTTTGAAAGCACCTTAGCCTTTACCCAACCGGACGGCAACGATTTACTGCTAGAAGTTTTAAACTACAGTTTCCCCCTAACGGACAATATCCAACTCTGGTTAGAAGCGACGGGAGGTGCTAAAGATGACTTTACCAATACCCTCAACTTTTTGGATGGAGATGGTGCTAGTGGGGCGCTTTCCGCTTTTGGTACCCGCAATCCCCTTTATTTTGCCCCCGGACAAACTGGACTCGGTTTACAGGGTAATTATGGGGCTTTGCAATTCAGCGCCGGTTATCTTGCCGGGGATGCTAACGATCCTAACCCGGGAGCGGGTTTATTTAACGGCTCCTATACTGCCCTAGGGCAGCTGGGTTATGTTCCTAACGAGAATTTTGGCATTGCTTTATCCTACTTTCATGGTTATAACCAATTAGATACGGGAACGGGAAGCCAGCGCTCGAATTTCCGATTTTTCACCGAAGAACTATTCGGGGAGGCTGTCCCGACTATTAATAATAGTTTGGGTTTACAATTCACTTGGCGAATTGTCGATGGTTTTGTCCTCGGTGGTTGGGGGGGTTACACAAAAGCTGTCACCCTTAGCACCTTAGATGGACAACTAGAACGCGGGGATTTAGATATCTGGAATTGGGCGGTAACTTTGGCTTTTCCTGATTTATTTAAGGAAGGAAATACCGCTGGTATTATTGTTGGTATGCAGCCCTGGGTGTCTAGTTCTAGTATTCGATTAAATGATGGTAGTTCCACTAATGATCCCGATACTTCCTTTCATATCGAAGGATTTTATGAGTGGAAACTCACCGATAATATTGCCCTTACTCCAGGGGTAATCGTGATTACTTCTCCTAACTCAAATAACAACAATTCCACCTTAGTTATCGGCACTATCCGCACGACTTTTACTTTCTGATTTATCTAGGCAGCCAGTCAGAAATAAAGATAAAGTATGACGGGATTTGACATCATTTCTCCACTGGCTGCTGTTCCAGCGTTTCCCACTCTAAACTAACTAAATGAAGGGGAATTTATGGTATTTTTAGAGACAATTTAGCCTACTTTTGTGGTTTCTTTTTCGGTGGATTTAGAGGGTTTTAGTTTACGCTTCAGGGTTGAAGTTGTGGCGAAGAGGTCGAGGACGATTTGAGTAACACTGTTAAATGTGATTAAATAAACTACAATGAAAGTTGAAGATACACCTAGTTACCTAGTTAAGCCATGAAACAAGTTCTCAAAAATATTAAGGTATCGGAGATTCCTACACTAATCGCTCAGTTAGGTCTTTCTCCTGAACAAGAAGTTAATCTGACGATTGAGGAAAATTCAGAAAGTCTTATCTCAATTATGGATAAAGTCGGTAAAAAGGCTCAAGCTAAAGGTTTGACAGAAGATAAACTAACAGAACTATTAGTAGATGAATCCTAATCGAGTTGTTATAGATACCAATGTTTTTATTAGTGCTTTACTCAATCCCCTAGGAACACCCAAAAAAGTAATCAATATAGCAGTCAGTCAATTTACTATTCTCCAGAGCGAGGCAACTTATCAAGAATTGGCAACGAGAATAAGTAAAAAGAAATTTGACAAATATTTAGAAAAAGATGATAGGTTAGATTTCTTGTCGTCTCTTAAAAATAGGAGCTTATTTGTTGATATATTGCATGAAACGAGAGTTTGTTCCGATTTAGATGATAATAAATTCTTAGAATTAGCCGTGTCTGGAATGGCGCAATACATCATAACAGGCGATAACGATCTTTTAATGGTTCTTCCGAACTTACCATGTAAAATCAACTAGCAAAATGCCAATTTAATAAACATCTAAGACTAAAGTTTTTAAAGTTTCTAAATCCATAGCCTCTCCTTTTAATCACCTTCAGTTTATTATTAATTCCTTCCACTG
>NZ_JADBTR010000117.1:0-30180 GCF_020246065.1 Microcystis sp. M144S2 | reverse complement strand
AGAAAATTCCCCAAGCTCCCTCTCTGTCCAGCAATGCTCTAAAGTTGATAAATATCAATCTAACAAAAACTCAAAGCCCTATTGTACAAGCTTTACAAGCATTAGTTGTTGATAGTTTTGCATAACAGGTTCGGTAGAGCCTAAATGTTTAACGGTTTGAATTAGATAGCTTTCCACTTGGTTTCTTTGTTCTCTCCCCAAATCTTCTATCTCCGTTAAAAGATGTTCCCAATCTAAATTTTTCATCTCCCCGCGTCGAATTTGTTCGGTGGTTCGCTCAATCCACAAAACAAAGTCCTGATCATAAAGCTGTTTTAATTCTTCCAACTGCATAGATTTTTGAGATTGAGCCGCGCTTTTATTATCGATCATAAACAAAACCCCCCACCAATGGGCGGGGGGTTTTTTAGTCACCTAATTCAAGGTTTAGCCGAACTTGCCAGCAGTGGAAGCGATCAAGAAGGCGGCGTAGGTGAAGATATAGCCAACGGTGAAGTGAGCTAAACCAACCAAACGAGCCTGAACGATCGAGAGAGCCACGGGTTTGTCTTTCCAACGAACGAGGTTCGCGAGAGGAGTGCGTTCGTGGGCCCAAACGATAGTTTCGATCAACTCTTGCCAGTAACCACGCCAAGAGATCAGGAACATGAAACCGGTTGCCCAAACGAGGTGTCCAAAGAGGAACATCCAGGCCCAGACAGAAAGGTTATTAACACCGTAGGGGTTGTAACCGTTGATTAACTGAGCCGAGTTAGCCCAGAGGTAATCGCGGAACCAGCCCATCAGGTAGGTGGAGTTTTCGTTAAACTGAGCCACGTTACCCGACCAGACACCGAGGTGTTTCCAGTGCCAGTAGAAGGTTAACCAACCCAAGGTGTTCAACATCCAGAACATGGCTAGGTAGAAGGAATCCCAAGCAGAGATGTCGCAAGTACCGCCACGGCCGGGACCGTCGCAAGGGAAGGAATACCCGAAGTCTTTTTTATCGGGCATTAATTTGGAACCACGAGCGTCTAAAGCACCTTTAACCAGGATTAGAACGGTGGTGTGTAAACCAAGAGCGATCGCATGGTGAACGAGGAAGTCGCCAGGACCGATGGTTAAGAAGAGGGAGTTAGTGCCGCTATTGATCGCGTCTAGCCAACCGGGCAACCAAACATCACCGTAGTTAGGATAGGCGGTGTAAGCGATACTATCGGGGTTAGACAACAGTACGTTCATGCCGTACAGGGTTTTACCCGAAGCTGCTTGCACGAATTGAGCGAACACAGGTTCGATCAGGATTTGTTTTTCGGGAGTACCGAAAGCGACGACGACATCGTTATGAACGTAGAGGCCGAGGGTGTGGAAACCTAAGAAAAGGGAAACCCAGCTTAGGTGAGAGATGATCGCTTCTTTATGCTCCAGCATCCGCGCCAGGACGTTATCTTTGTTCGCTTCGGGATCGTAGTCACGCACGAAGAAGATAGCACCGTGGGCGAAAGCACCCACCGCTAGGAAACCAGCGATGTATTGGTGGTGAGTATAGAGAGCCGCTTGGGTAGTGTAGTCCTTAGCGATAAAGGCATAAGGGGGTAGCGCGTACATATGCTGCGCCACCAGAGAGGTGATCACGCCTAAAGAAGCCAGGGCCAAACCGAGTTGGAAGTGGAGAGAGTTGTTAACCGTGTCATAAAGATTTTTGTGACCGGCTCCTAACTTGCCACTGGGGGGTCTGTGGGCATTGAGGATGTCCTTAATGCTGTGACCGATGCCCCAGTTGGTGCGGTACATATGACCAGCCACAATGAAGATCACAGCGATCGCCAAGTGGTGGTGAGCCATATCGGTTAACCAGAGGGACTCGGTTTGGGGATGGAAACCACCTAAGAAGGTGAGAATCGCAGTTCCCGCGCCTTGGGCAGTACCGAAAATGTGGTTAGCAGTATCGGGGTTTTCCGCGTACACACCCCAGTTACCGGTGAAGAAGGGTAGTAAACCCGCCGGGTGGGGGGGAATGGAGAGGAAGTTGTCCCAACCAACGTGCTGACCGCGGGATTCGGGGATAGCAACGTGAACGAGGTGTCCGGTCCAAGCCAGAGAGCTAACACCGAACAGAGCGGCGAGGTGGTGGTTCAGGCGAGATTCAGCGTTTTTGAACCAAGCGAGGCTAGGACGGAACTTAGGTTGTAAGTGTAACCAGCCAGCAAAGAGGAAAATCGCCGAGAGAATCAGCAGGAACACCGCACCTTGGTATAGGTCTTGGTTGGAGGTCATACCGATGGTGTAGAACCAGTGGTAAACCCCGGAATAGGCGATGTTAACCGGATTAGAAGCACCAGCTTGGGTGAAGGCATCTACCGCGCCTTTACCGAACTGGGGATCCCAAATCGCGTGGGCGATGGGACGGATGTTTAAGGGATCTTTGATCCACTGCTCGAAGTTACCTTGCCAAGCGACGTGGAATATAGTACCAGAAGTCCACAGGAAAATGATTGCAATGTGGCCGAAGTGCGACGCGAAAATCTTTTGGTAGAGATTCTCTTCCGTCATGCCATCATGACTTTCAAAATCGTGGGCTGTGGCGATCCCGTACCAAATCCGACGGGTGGTCGGATCTTGGGCTAGATCTTGGCTAAATTTAGGGAATTTAGTTGCCATAGCTGTTTAGGAAATTCTCCTCTCTAAATAACTGAGGCTCTTACACGAGTGCTGGTTATTTCCTTTTTTAAATTCACCCACTGTAATAGGAAACGCTTACAGTGGTATCGGTCAATCGACGCTTGTTCAGCCTAGTCTTGCCAATCCCTGGGGGACTGGCAAGCCCTTATAGGCAAGTTTAGCCAATCGAGAGACTTCTGGCCAAGAAGAATGCCCAAGTGGTGACAATACCGCCTAAGAGGTAGTGAGCCACACCAACGGCACGACCTTGAATGATGCTCAGGGCGCGAGGTTGGATAGCGGGGGCAACTCTTAACTTGTTGTGCGCCCAGACGATCGACTCGATTAATTCTTGCCAGTAGCCGCGACCACTGAACAGGAACATCAAGCTAAACGCGAAGACGAAGTGACCGGCTAGGAACATGATTCCGTAGGCAGACAGAGCAGAGCCATAGGAATTAATGACTTGCGCCGCTTGCGCCCAGAGGAAATCGCGTAACCAACCGTTGATGGTGATGGCACTTTGAGCGAAGTTACCGAGGGTAACGTGGGTGACAGTGCCATCGGGGGCGACGGTTCCCCAGACATCGGACTGCATTTTCCAGCTAAAGTGGAAGATTACGACCGAGAGGGAGTTGTACATCCAGAACAGGCCGAGGAAAACGTGATCCCAACCCGAAACTTGGCAGGTACCGCCGCGACCAGGACCATCGCAGGGGAAACGGAAACCGAGATTCGCTTTATCGGGAATCAGACGGGAACCGCGAGCGTAGAGAACCCCTTTGAGGAGAATCAACACCGTTACATGGATGGTGAAGGCGTGGATGTGATGCACGAGGAAATCGGCAGTACCGAGAGTGATCGGCATCATGGCCACTTTGCCACCCACTGCTACTACGTCGCCACCGAAAGCATAACTAGCGGTAGTGAGAGCGTTAGGAGCGGTGTTGCCGGGGGCTAGGGTGTGGAGACTTTGTACCCATTGGGCAAAGATGGGTTGTAGTTGAATTCCCGTATCCGAGAACATATCTTGGGGACGACCAAAAGCCCGCATGGTGTCGTTGTGAATGTATAAACCGAAGCTATGGAAGCCGAGGAAAATACATACCCAGTTCAGGTGGGAGATAATTGCGTCGCGATGACGGATCATCCGATCGAGCAGGTTATCCACGTTTTTGGCTGGATCGTAGTCGCGCACCATAAAGATCGCTCCGTGCGCTCCCGCACCGACGATTAAGAAGCCACCGATCCAAGTGTGGTGAGTGAACAAGGATAGTTGGGTGGCGTAGTCCGTCGCCTGATAGGGATAGGGCGGCATGGCGTACATATGGTGGGCCACGATGATGGTTAGCGAACCTAAGAGAGCCAGGTTAATCGCTAACTGGGCGTGCCAAGAGGTGGTCAGGATTTCGTACAGTCCTTTGTGACCTTGACCGGTGAAGGGACCTTTGTGGTTTTCGAGGATTTCCTTCATGCTGTGACCGATACCCCAGTTGGTACGGTACATATGACCAGCAATGATGAACAATACAGCGATCGCCAAGTGATGGTGAGCGGTATCGGAAAGCCAGAGACCACCAGTCACGGGGTTCAAGCCACCTTTGAAGGTGAGGAAATCCGAGTAAGCACCCCAGTTAAGGGTAAAGAAGGGGGTCAAACCCTGGGCGAAACTGGGATATAAATCCGCCATCTTGCTCGGTTCGAGAATGAACTCGTGGGGCAAGGGGATGTCTTGGGGAGCTACTCCCGCATCGAGGAGTTTGTTCACCGGTAAAGAAACGTGAATCTGATGACCGGCCCAACCTAGGGAACCTAAGCCGAGTAAACCCGCCAAGTGGTGGTTCATCATCGATTCCACGTTTTGGAACCATTCCAGTTTCGGTGCGCTTTTGTGGTAATGGAACCAACCGGCAAACAGCATCAGGCCCGCCATAACTAAACCACCGATAGCGGTGCAGTATAGCTGATAGCTGTTGGTGAACCCGGAAGCCCGCCAGAGGTAGAACAGACCAGAGGTGATCTGAATCCCGTGGAAACCGCCGCCCACATCGCCGTTGAGGATGCCTTGACCGACGATCGGCCAGACCACTTGGGCGCTGGGTTTGATGGCGAGCGGGTTGGTTAACCAAGCTTCATAGTTAGAAAATTTCGCGCCGTGGAAGTACATTCCACTTAGCCAAACGAAGACAACGGCGAGATGTCCGAAGTGGGCGCTGAAGATTTTCCGAGAAATATCTTCTAGATCGCTGGTTTGACTATCAAAATCGTGGACGTTGGCGTGTAGGTTCCAAATCCAGGTAGTGGTTTTGGGTCCTTTGGCTAAAGTGCGATCAAAATGCCCCGGTTGACCCCACTTCTCAAAGGAAGTAGGTACTGGGTCTTTATCTACAATCACTTTAGCTACCGCCTCTTTGGGGGGGAGTGCCATGAGGATTCTCCTCTCTCGACAATAGACTTAGCGTTTTATTTGAGGATAGATTTTTTAACCTAAAAAAGGCAAGTTGAAATCTGACCCACCTTTTGTTAATGTCGCTTGACTTTCCTCTTGGGTGAGATTCCAGTCGAAAGCATCAATAGTAGATGATAAGTCTTTGTTCTCTCCTCTGTTCGTTGTGCTTAACAATAATTAAAATTCTCTCAATCCTTGATAGGAGAGACATTTTCTGCTATGGACGGTCTTAGTCAGGGTCAGACTGGTAATTTTTCTTTACAAAAGTTTATTAATCGTCGCCCCAGAAGCCGATTTCCCCTTTTTCTCCCTCACCAGACCATATAGAAAATTCAATAGATAGATTCTCAAAAAACAATCAAACAATTCTGTAAAATTGAGGCCATAACCTGATCTTCTCGCGCTTTTGCTGACACCAGAGCATTCAATGACTCTAGCAAAAATCAATGGTTTGTATAGATTTTGGCCTTGGCTCTAGGAGGAACGTGCTATCCCTACTACATAAATTAATCCCAGTCAAAACCCTTCATATATGTCTTGTGATCGGTTTACTGACCACCCTGTTAACCGCCTGTGGCGATCGCCTAACGGCTACCAATCTCCCCAGTTCCGAAACCCTTCATCTTCCCGTCGTCCAAGGCCGCATTTCTGAGGTTGCCCCCCCGGGCCTAATTCAGGAACTGCGCCCCAGTTTAGATCGTTACGCTCCCCAAGTAACGATTCTCAGTCCTCTGCCCGAACAAGTTTTCGATGACCCTCAGGTGACAGTTAAACTACAAGTGTCAGATCTGCCAATTTTCCAAGACGATACCCTGAAATTAGGATCCCACTTGAGTCTAATTGTCGATAATGAACCAGCAGCAGCCATTTACGACCTCAAGCAACCGATTATCCTGGAAAATCTTGCCCCCGGTACTCATACCCTCCGCGTCTTGGCCCTGCGGCCTTGGCAGGAAAGTTTTAAAAATGATGGGGCATTTGCTGAAACAACCTTTCATATTCTGACAAAAACAGGCAAAAATGCCCCTGATCATAACTTACCCCTATTAACCTACAGTCATCCGCAGGGAATCTACGGTGCAGAACCGATCCTGCTCGATTTTTATCTGAGTAATGCTCCTCTACGTCTGTCCAATACTGCCAACGGGGATAATAATCTTCAAGATTGGCGCATTCGTGTCACCGTCAACGGTGAAAGTTTTCTGCTTGATACTTGGGAACCGATTTATCTCAAGGGTTTTAACAAGGGCAATAACTGGGTACAACTAGAATTCATCGATGGTAAGGGAAATAAAATCGAAAACGAGTTTAATACCAGCGTGCGCGTGATTAGCTTTGATCCCTCTTACCGAGACGGCCTCAGTCAATTGGTCCGCGGCGATTTATCCCCTACAATTGCCCGTAGCATTGTTGATCCCAACTATAAAACCATTCCCAGTCTAGAGGAAGAAACCCCCGTTATTGAGCCAGAAAGCCCTATAGTTGAGGAAACCCCTGTTATTGAGCCAGAAACCCCTATAGTTGAGGAAGAAACCCCCGTTATTGAGCCAGAAACCCCTATAGTTGAGGAAGAAACCCCTATAGTTGAGGAAGAAACCCCTATAGTTGAGGAAACCCCTATAGTTGAGGAAACCCCTATAGTTGAGGAAACCCCTGTTATTGAGCCAGAAAGCCCCATAGTAGAAGAAAAACCAGTGGAGACAGAAACAATCGAAAAGGTCGAGGAAACCCCTGAAGCGATCGAATCTCCCCTAACCACCATACCGGAGACAAAGGAGATTAACGAACTGGCCACTGGCATTCAGCCTCCGGTAGAAGTGGAACCTATTCCCGAACCCCAGAACAATAGCGAGCAAAAAATCACCATTTTTGATCGCATTCAACAAACCTTAAACCGCTTCCAGTTGGCCTCTCCCCCAGTAGAAAAAGATATCGAACTACCCACCCTCGATCCTGAATTATTCACCAATGTCGAGCGGTCTTAAAGCCTAGCTTAATCCTGTTTTTAGGGGAAGTGGGGAGGTGGGGAATGGGGGAATGGGGGAATTTCAACTAACACCCTAAAACCCCCTAAAACCCCAACCTCCAACCGCTCGATCGAGAAATTATTAAACTAATATTTCACAATATAGATAAAATCGGGAACTAGGTTATAATCTAGAACGTCTATAGGTAATTTACCAATTTTTTGCTTGAGGTAATTGTGTTTAACAAAATTTCCCTTGTCGCTGGTTTTGCCGGTTTAGTTGCCCTGACTACCGTTGGCGCCGTACCCGTACAAGCAGGACCGCAAAATAACGAAATCTTGATCAGTCAACTGCGTGGCCATGACACCTACAGAGGTGAGCCGCAACTCAACCCCGGTGACTATGTACTAGGTCGCGTCCGGGGAACCGTGGGTGGCATTATGTCCATCCAATTGATCAGACTTGTAACAGTGGATGGCAAAGAAATTTTCAGTGGTGACTTTGCTGACGGAACCACCGCTCGTATTAGTGGGGATGCCACTGGTGGTGACGATGTACTATTGCAGGTGGTAGATGGCAAATTAGTTTATGTGGGTAAAGCTCATCCCTATTGGGTTTCCCGCTTGAAACTAACATCGGAAACCGCTATCAGCAGCAATCGCTCGCAACTTTTAAGAGAACTTAACCAAAAAGAATCCGCTTGGGGACTTCCCGCTTTACCCCCGGAAACCAGAACCTTTACTGAAGTTGCGCCTCAACCCGCTCCCGAGCCTAGTGTATCTCCTATCCGCGGACTTTGGTAGTGGCAAGACATCAGGAGAAAATCTCTTGTCTTAGAAGCTGAAAAATCTTCTCAAAATCTGATACAAAAATACTAAATACTCCCCCTTTTTCCGATCAAAGGGGGGTCTTTTTTAGTCAAAAATTGATAAATAATTGTATTTCAGCCCAGATTCTCGTCAAAACATCGGTAAGGGCATGATCACTATCTAATTCGATTAATTTTACCCAAGGGCGATTTATGCGATAATGGCGACTATTTTCTAGGGGAATCACCTCATCGGCACGACCATGAATAATTAGGGTGGGGAGCTGCCTGATTAACTTTTCTTGGGGATAATTGGCTAAATCCTCGATAAATTTGGAATAAATTGGCAGAGAACGACGATAACCGTGGTGATAAACCGATAAACTCCCAGATTTTTGCCAATTGGCTAGGTTTTCTGCTCCCAATTGTCCTAACCAAGTCGGCCCGAAATTAAAAGCGGGAGCTAATAAAACGAGCCTTTGCACCTGAGAATAAGTTTCTGCCAGCCAAGCTGCCGTTAAACCGCCAAAACTGGAACCAATCAGTGTAACGGGAAGATGAGATTGTTCAATCAATTGGCCGACTTGAACAATCTGACGCGTGAGAGTTAAGCTAGAAAAGTCATCACCGTTAAGATCGGGTATTTCCATTGCTAAACCCCTCTTTTGCCAACAATGCCTCAAAAATTGCGCTTTTGTTGATTGGGGGCCAGAAGCGAAACCGTGTAGATAAATATATCTGTTTTCAAGAACCGCCATTCTAGAACCAATTAGATTTCTTCATCTTGCTCTTTGGTAGCACTGGGAGAAGAATTATAAATGGCATCTAACTGCTGACGAGCATCTTCGACAGTGAGAGAACGAATCACTAACAGGGGTTCATTAATCGGTTGTCCAGTCTCGTCCAAAAGTTCCGGATGGGAAGTCATGGGATAACCGTAGGGATTATAGGAATTAGCCGATTTAGCAGGACGTTTCTGGGAATCCATGCTGACAGTAATCAGACTCCGAATTAAATTATTAATGGTCAAAAAAGCGATAACCGTGAAGGCGAGGATATAGAGCAGATGTAGCATTGACCAAGTCTCCCATGAATTATGTGTGAATATTCCTAAATTGCCAAAACTTTATGCTAAAAATTCGCTTAACTCTCTAGCTTACCAAAAAGTTTCAGGTTAAGCATCAGTTTGAGGAGATTGATATTCTCCCCAACCCTGTAATCGACGACGACTACTGACACCCCAACACTCTGCCACCAGCTGGTGCCAAGGTAACAACATCTTGGCCTCGATACCCACCTGACCACCTGTGGTTTTAAAGAGTAAATAAGCCGTGGCCACCTCCTGTTGAGCGTTTTTGACTCTTGCCAATAAATCGTTTTGTTCCTCGAGGCTGAGAAAGGATAATCTCTCGGATTCGAGGAGGAGACGGGAACGGGAAAACCAATGGGTGAAATCCTCTAGTAGAGGTTCCAGGATAGTTTTCAGGAGTTCGTTTTCGGTGGGTTGCGAAGGAAACATTATTCTTATAATGACGATTTTGCTTACCTTAATCTTAGCGTTATTTATATTTCTTAACATTGTGACGGGAAAATTTTAAGATTTGCCCCGGCTGTAGGCGGCACTAAAGAAGTCCTGTTCACAACTAAGGGCATAACGATAGGATAAAGAGATATTTTCCGTCATCAGGGCGTATTTATCGGCTAATTTCTCTAACTGGCTTGCTAAAGCGGCGAATTCATCCCCACTATAACTATCAATCCAAGCTTGATAGGAATTCTCAGAAATCGGCTCTAGGGCTAATTGTTGACCCAGATAAGCATAAAGACGCATACAGGGACTCATCGCCACGGCAATCGCACCGATGTCACCCATCCAAGCGGTAGCGAGAAGAAAATCCGTATAGCGACGGGTGGCATTAGCGGGCTGAACCTTTCTCAGGTCAACCCCCCACTGTAAAGCGTAATTTTCGTGTAATTCTAATTCCTTTAATACCCCTGCCGCTAACCGATGAAAGCTAGTAAATCCCTGCCAATCGGGAGCTTTAGCAGCGGCGATACTGTAAGCACGGGCGAAAGATTCCAGAAAAAAAGCATCCTGACCGACATAAAAAGCAAAACAGTCCCGTTTAAGCTCTCCTGTGGCGATACCTCGCACAAAAGGGTGTTCTAGACAAGCTTGCACTAGATCTTGATGGCTGTGCCAAAGTTGCTGACTAAGCATAGGAAAATACTAATTAGGTGGACAAGGTTGGTTAACTAGAGTTCGGCATCTCACAGGGTGATACTAAATCCGTTGAGCATAGGCTACTTATAAGGACAGGCAAAAGGCAAGAGGCAAAAGGCAAAAGGCAAAAGGGGGAATAAATAATCAGTTTTTAATAACCGGATTTAGTATGACAGAGAGCTTGAGTTGTCACAGTATCAATTCCTTAACCCAAACTGAGGTTAAACCTGTTACAGTAAATATAACTGACTAAATTGGAATTAAAAACTATGCGACTTAAGCGATGGGAGTCCCCCCGCCGTCAGGGACGTAACGACAAAGGCAAGGGCGGTTCAGCCCGACAGCGACAACTGAAAAAACAATTTAAAATGCTGTCGAAAAAACTGAAAGGGGGAGAGAGTAACATCTCTCCTCTTTTTTTGTCCCCAGCAATCGCCGCTGAAAAATCTTCCTCTGGGAAACTCTCAGTCTCCTGAAACAGTCCCAGACTTGAGCCACTTTCAGATTAGGAAAAAAAATGAAGCGTACACTTGCCGTCATGACGATGACAGTAGCTTTAACCCTCACCAGTAACCATTCTAGCCTTGCCGGAGCAATCTTTGATCGCATTCAAAAAACTGGGATAATTACTGCCGGCGCTCGTAAAGATGCTATTCCCTTTGGTTTTGTCAACTCCCAGGGCAAGTGGGTGGGTTACAGCCTTGATATGTTAGAGTTAATTCGCAAAGAAACCGAACGGAAGTTAGGAAAACCAATTAAATTAAAAATTGTTGAGGTTACTCCCCAAAATCGTTTTGAAAAGTTGAAAACAGGGGTTATCGATATCGAATGTGGCTCCACTACTTTTACTTGGAAAAGAGAAAATGAAGTGGATTTTTCCGTTAGTTACTTTGCCAGTGGCACTCAATTACTCACCCGCAAAGGTAGTAATCTTGATGACATCGGTAGCTTGGCAGGCAGACGCATTGGAGTGATTGCCAATACTACTAATGAAGCGGTGATTAAAACCCAACAACCCGCCGCTATTTTGGTCAAAGTTAAAAATCGTGGCGAGGGTTTACAAAAACTAGAAGCGGGAGAAATTGATGGTTTTGCCAGTGATGGCATTACCCTAGAAGGTTTAAGGAAAAGCGCTAAAAATCCTAATAATTTAGCCATAGTTCCCTCCTATCCCTACGCCTACGAATCCTATGCCTGTACTTTACCTGAAAATGATTCTAAATGGCGCGATACAGTGAATTATACACTATTAAAATTCATGGAAGGGATCGTTAGTGACCAACAACAAGCGGTGACAATTTATGAACGTTGGTTTGGTGAAGATGGTGTTGTTCCCTATTCCAGAGAGACTATTAATGATTATTTTCAAGGTATTGTCAACACCTACGAATGGATTCCTTTAACTGTATTTCCCTAAAATTAAGACCTTTTTAGGAACCGATTGAAAAAGGCAAGAGGAAAGTGGGAATTATGAATGGGGAAGTAGGAAGTGGGGAAGTGGGTTTTTAAAGTTGGATTTGATTAATAAAGGTAAAAAATAAACCCCCTCAACTGTTAGTTAGCAAAAATTAAGTAGGTAGGTGTTAAAAGTTGTCAGATCCCCCCACCTATCGGCACCCCCCTTATCAAGGGGGGCAGGGGGGATCAGAGGCAAAATCTATCTTCAATTTAATTATAACTACTTACTTAAATAAGAAGATTTTGAAGGCTTTAGTTATTGGTTTTCATCAATTTCTTGCGCTGTTTTTAATATGTCTAAATACAATATTTGATTAACACGGAAACCTGCTTTAAAAATCAAATCATCCATTAACGGCTGAATAGTAGGAATTAATCTTCTTCTTTTGGCAATTAATAAAATACCTAAAATTCCAATAGCATTCAATCCTAAACTAATTGCTTTCTTTCTGCCAGGGTTCTCGTCTATAATTACTCTATCAGCATTTGAAGAAATCGCTAAAGCTATCGTTTCTGATTCTCCTCGGTGTAATTCCTTCTGTAATTCTTCTAATAATAACCGATTCTCTAACTCTCGCTTTTCTATCCAAGATAGGGTTTGAACTTCAATAGTGCCAGGAACTGAATAACCTAATCCTGTCATTTCTTCATAAACAGCCACTGGAATAATAATTGTTCCATAGATATCATGGAGCAAGTTAAGATAGCCGATAGCAGCTAAACTGGTAATCGGAGAGGTGTTACTAACAACAATCACAGATCACCTAAGGTTTTTAAGGTTTGTAATTCTTGTTGCCAATCTACACTATCATAATTTACACAAATATTCCTCTTGGCGACTTCTTGACGAAATTCAATTAAAGATAAGTTGGCAAAATCAGCCGCTTTTGCGCTACTGATATGATAGTCTCTAAACATAATGATTGCCAGTTCTAGTTGCAACAGTTGCTCGTTTTTTCCTGTTGCTTGTATAATTTCGTTGGGAATCACAATAGTCATTAAAATTTACGATATTTGTATGAACCGCCCCCATTGTATCACAAAAAAATACTTGTGATCGATTAATTAATAAAATCTAATGAATAGAAACATGGACAAAAAATACCCCCTCAACTGACTGAATGAAGGGGCATTTATCGTATTTTGTAAGCAATTTAGCCTACTTTTGTGGTTTAGTTTTTGTCGGATTTAGAGGATTTTAGTTTGCGTTTCAGGGTTGAACCTGCGCCTAATGCATCAAAGGAGCCAATAGCTAAAAGTCCAGCGGTTGAGGAGGGTTCAGGAACAATTTGTATAGCCCCTTTGCAGCTACCGGGGCAACCGCCATAGTCATAGCCTGGCCCCGGCCGCTTGAAGGTGCTACCAAAATCCGGCCGGGTGAATACTTGATAATCTTCATTTACAGTACCCCCTACATGGAAAGCTAGACCTCCAAAAGAAAAGTTACCAGCTTTATACCCTGCTGGAAGCACTCCCGGAGCAAAGCCACCATTGGGATTGTAAAGGTTATCCGTCTTCGAGTGGGGAATCTCGTCTCCCGCCGCGGCAATATTGGTATATTCGGGAAGTATTGCAGTAATAGGGTTAGTGATGCCGCCTTCAGTCTCTGTTCCCGTCACGCCAAGGATTTTGTAGCCTGTAAAGGTATAAGCTGGAGAAGTTAAACCACTGGTTGGATCAGTCTAAGAAGGGGCGTTTTTTGTTGTAAGCGTGTCCTCCGTAGTCAGATTCAGTTTAAATAAATCACCGTCCGAAGTTAAAAAGTCGAACTTGAAGCTAAGTTGAGCAGCCTGAGCAGGACTTGTAGATAGTCCGATTAGTGCAGTGGTTACAGCCGCTCCAAGAATCGCGGCTGAGATGCTGTTTTTCATTTTTTTTCTTCTCAATAGTGCGGTTATCCCCTCCCAGCTAGGTCAGGCAACAGCCCAACCCAACGCCAAAGGCGGATGGCAACAGCCTACAGAATACCTATTTTCTAGGGAATCTATCTTGAGAATGATTTGAAATATGCTAACTTGGAAAATTATCACGATCGCATCTAGTCAGTACCATGAGTGAAATTAGCATCGGGGGAAAAGTCCGTCTGATTGCCATTCCCC
The DNA here is from genome assembly GCF_020246065.1 of Microcystis sp. M144S2. Classification (NCBI taxonomy): domain Bacteria; kingdom Bacillati; phylum Cyanobacteriota; class Cyanophyceae; order Chroococcales; family Microcystaceae; genus Microcystis; species Microcystis sp. M144S2. The sequence continues at coordinate 16,535 of NZ_JADBTR010000117.1, read as the reverse complement.
CTTACCTGAAAACCGCCGATCCCATGCCTATGTTACGGCCGCCGGATCTGCTCAATATTGACGATATAGGCACGGTGATTGATCGCCGGCCGGGGGGTTATTGGGGTGTAAAATTCGATCGAGGCTCATTTCTGCTCGATAGCAAATATTTAGAAGCCATTTAAACCCGTTAAGTGCATCGCAGTCAAGACAACTTTTAACCAAGGTAAAACTATCGGTCATTGGCTGCCAGGAACTGCCTGCTTGGATAATTAAATCTCTGAAACAAAAAATTATACCCAGTAAATCAGTCTAGTTATATCCAAGTGATCGGTAATCCAGAACAATAACCTAAATTTATGGAACTATGCTCTGTTTCCCAATCTAACACCTGTTCCACACGCTGATAAATTGCCGCAGCTTCCTCACTAGAATTGCCGATACAAGTTAAGCCTAATTTACCAAATTCTGACAGCGCACCCATGAGATGAAAAACTGTTCCTGTTTTACTGCTACTATCAAAATGCAAGTGATGTTTAGCAATAATATCCATTAAATCATCGGGAAGTAAACCTTTGTATTGGGGTTTGTGGAGATTATCGGAGGCAATATAGTATTTTTCCTGGTGAGGTTGACTGAAAAATAATCCGGTTTCTCGATCGTATTTACCATTAGTTAAAAGCTTTAAAGTCATAAAAGGATGGGTGGTTCCTCCTTTTCGCAGATTAATTTCGATCGCCTGTAAATCCCAGACTAAAGTTTCTGGATTTTTCACGGCGACGAAATCAACTCCATAGCGTTCAATTGCCCCCTTGGCTGCCAGAATTTCCCCTATTTTTAGGCCTAATTCCTGTAATTGTAGGCGATAATTTTCATCGGCAGGAAAATGACAACCTAGATAAATTTGACCATCGGGACCGCCTAAAATTTGATCGTGAGTGGAAATAATATTCACTTCTCCCGTGGGTGTAATATAACCTTGCACACTCGGCGATCGCTTTTCTTCTCCTTCAATAAAAGCTTCGACAATTGCCCCTAATTCAGCAATTCTGCCAGAAAAACTGTCCCAATTTTCATCCCTTGCTTGAAAACTCATTTTCTCTAATTGTTTGGCCAAGAGATTCATTTTCTCGCTTAAATCTAGGCTGTTACTATCAACAATTCCCCCTAAAGGACGTAAATCTAAAACCGCATTTCCTTCTCCCGATAACCCCTCATTTAACTTCACTACCATGCGTTTTAATTGCGGTTGACGAGACCACAAACTAGCGGCTTCGTATAACAAATCCTTGACCGTATTTACCTGTAAACTACCGTCAGGATGGGGAATATTGCCTTGACCAAAAATCTCGCGACTGCCACTTTTAGAACCCCAATACAATAAGTCTGGACTACAGGCAAATAAAGGAATATCTAATTGTAAAGACAATTCTCGCTCTAAATTAGTAGAATTAAAACAAACCATGTAGGCACGATCTCGACGCAACGCTTGCCGGATTCTTGCTACTAAGCGCGGTCTGTCCAGAATTTTTTGGGTTAAAGGTTGAAAAGAGTTATCATGAGTTGTCAGTAATAAAAGACGGTTATTAGCATGGGAAAAAGGAATCCCAGGCAACAATTGCAGGTAATAATCAATCACCATCCGCGAAAGTGGCTGCGCTGTTACATAGATTAAACGAGTTTTCGGATGTCGCAACCGAATCAGAGAAAATAATAATCTTTCTTCGTAATGTAAAAAACCCGCCACTTTTTGACCGACTCTCTGATCGATACTAAAAGAAGGGACAACTAGGATATCATAATCGCATTCATCGGATTCGGGAACGTTTTCTCCCTGCCAAATCTCTTTTAATTTTTCTTGTAATTCTTGATACCGCAGACGCTTTCCTAGCATCAAATCTTTATCTAACAGCATGGTTTGTCCCACCTCTGTGGTTGCAGACACCTGTATCTTATCGATTTTTAGAGCCTGTCGTCTCCAGTGCCTTTCTTTTCTTAATATTCCCCCAGTCCCTCCGATCGTTGCCCTTAAAAAGGGATACAGTGGACTCTGTATCCCCTTTAATCACCTGAGATTGGCTTTAACCTAGCGGGTGGAATAAGAGATCGGGATAAAAGCGATTAAATTCGATTAAAATCCCGGCGGTGAAAGTCAGCAGCGCCATAATTAACACGGGTGCGGACGAGAGAAATTTAGTAAGTCCTTCCATCTGAGTTCTCCTAGGGAATAAAAAGTCAAGGGTTTGACACAAAAATTAACGAGGGGAAACAGTAATTTCCGAATCCTTAACGGTTAATTTACCGGAAGTGGCTTCTTGTAAAGCCGCCAACGGCCAGAGGAACCCCGTTAACATTTTGCTCAAAGCGAGGGGAACATCGATGATGATTTCCTTCATTTCGGCATCTTTGCTGTCGCGCACGGCGATTAAATAGGCCCGACCAACCCAACCGATCCAACCGGTAATGTACAGGAATAGGATGCTAGGGATAAAGAAATCGCCCATGTGATCCCAACGACCATCAACAATTAGGTGCGGATAGCCTTCGGGTCCACAGAGAGCTTGGGAGTAGGTTTGAGCGCGTTTGGCTCCCGATTCGGGGTCAGGAGTGGTGTTGCGGAAACTCTTCGCTTTTTGTAGGAAAGCGGGATTTTCGCTACAAGGGGTCAGATTGGACAAATCAGCCGACGCTGGAGCGGCAAAGGTGAACCAGAGAGATAGCACCAGGGCCAGAGCGAACAATTTTCGCATAAATTGTTTCCTTTTGTTACGAAATATGAAGTTCTTTGTTCAAAAAGCGAACAATTTGATCGTACACGGAAAAAATCTTACTCCGATGAGGGGTACGAGTAAAGTTTCTATTACAAAACTATACGCAACGCTTCAGACCCCGGTGATATGAACCACCACTTGCCTTTGGTGACGACTCTGACGGTGTTCCCAGAGATAGATACCTTGCCAGATGCCTAAAACTAATTTACCCCTAGCGATCGGGATTTGTTCCGATGTCCGGGTTAGGACCGAGCGAATGTGAGCGGGCATATCGTCTGGCCCTTCGGTAGAGTGATAGTAGAGACTGCTATCTTCCGGCACTAACTTGGCGAAGAAATTGGCTAAATCGGTGAGAACATCGGGATCGGCATTTTCTTGGATCAGCAAAGAAGCGGAGGTGTGACAGACAAAGACACTGCATAATCCCGTCGTTATGCCCGATTCAGCCACGATCGCCTCTATGGGGGCAGTGAGACGATGGAAATTCTTGGGACTGGTGGTAATCGTCAGGGATTTTTGATATTGACGCATGGCAACCGAATCAGGGAGAAATGGGGGTGGGGGGGATTGTCCTGGAGAGCAAAGGTTGTCCCGCTTGCAAGAGATCGTGAAGGTTCACCACTGCCCCGATAACAGCGATCGCAGGGGCTTCAAAGCCGGTGGCTTCGATCTTGTCCATAATCGTGCTGAAAGTACCGATTAACTGCTGTTGTTGGGGTGTTGTTCCCCAGCGAATTAGGGCGATCGGTGTTTCTGGACTTCTGCCGGCCTTGGTTAACTCGCCGATAATATAGGGTAAATTATGCACACCCATGTAAACAACAATTGTTTCCGCACCATGGGCGATCGCTGACCAGTTAACTTGAGGACGATATTTACCCGCCATCTCGTGGCCGGTGACGAAGGTAACGGAAGAACTATAATCGCGATGGGTGAGGGGAATACCGGCGTAGGCAGGCACGGCAATTCCTGAAGTGATCCCCGGCACGATCTCGACGCTAATTCCGGCCGTGATCAGATCGAGCATTTCTTCACCCCCGCGACCGAAAACAAAGGGATCACCTCCCTTGAGACGAACAACCACGGCATTAGTCCGGGCCTTATCGATCAGTAAAGCGGTGATTTCCTCCTGTACCAGAGAATGACGACCGCGACGCTTACCCCCATGGATTTGTTCGGCCCAGGGGTTAATCATGGTCAGAATCGAGGGGCTAACTAGGGCATCATAGAGGACAACATCGGCATTTTCTAAGAGAACTTTCGCTTTCAAGGTCAACAAACCGGGATCTCCGGGACCCGCACCAACGAGATAGACCTTACCGCAACTTTCTGATTGATTCATAGATACTGGGGAGAGAATTCTTGCTTCGATCGAATACGCTTGATCCCTAATGTATTGTGACTGGGGCAAAATTTGGTATTTTTAGCTACAGTTACTCGGCGATCATGCCCTTTCTTCATGAAGAATTATAATTTTAACATTACTTAACCTTTTATCTAGCGATCGCTCTGACAGGGGTCGCCGCCCTGTTGCAAATACACGAGTTTCTCGCTCCTCACCATTCCAGATAATAATTGCTTTGTGAAGGGGCAGCATTACTTGGCTGTTGTCTGCTAAATTCGCCCGCACATCGTACCTGAAAGGAAGATTCAGTAATGCTACTGCCTCCGATGGTAAACAAAGCTCATCTGTAAATCCTGTATCTACTACAAACTCAATCGGAAAGTCAGCGCGATTTGGAATCCGAAATGGGATAGTGATGATCGGGTGTCCATTAGCCACAATACCTGAAATCACTTAACTACACGTTCCATAACACCCCCACCAAAAGCGGCAGCAACGTTGTAGCCAATTTTGATCCCAAAGAGCCGAGCATGGGGGTGTTTCTCGCTCAATAAGTCAGCAGCGTGTAAGCCATTTTCATCAACTTTGTAGTCACCTGTTTCAATGTCAATGATGACCATCTTGCCAATGTTTTCCTCAACTTCCACCTCTTGGCGGATTCTGCTTTCGTACAGTTTCTCTGCACGTTGAGCAACTTCTTCACGACTTAAAAGGATAGCTTGCATATGCTAACTCCCGATTGCGATTTGACTTCTGGAGACTTCTCTATAATATCTCACAGGTCTGTAGGATGAGCTAATGCCATCCTACTAAGTCTCTACAAGATTGGCTGCTACCCAGTGCCTTCGGCATTGCACTTAAACCCACAGCTTCAATAAATCTGCATGGTGCGTTCCCCAAAAATCGATCACTGGAGCGGTAGAAGTTGCATTAGGGAACGCACCCTGGGACGATGGCGTACTGCTACGCAGTGCCTTCGGCATCGCGCTTTCTGCGCTACACTGTCCAATCTTGGGTTATTAAGTTCGGAACTTTGCTGAAATCGCCAGTATTTCGGGTAAGCAACAATAAATTGTTGGCAATAGCGATCACTGCAATTCTCAAATCCATTGTCGCCACGCAAACCTTTTGCCTCCTCATCTCATCAAATATTTTGATCGCTTCAGCATCAAAAGGCAAAACTGGAGCCTTTGCAAAACCATTGAGAGTTTCTATCAGCAGCGCATATCCACGAGCCAAATCGGTATTCGTCTGAGCGCGATTGATGAAACTGTGAGCGCCAATTACTTGTTCATGGAAACTAATAACCGACAAAGCAAAGTCTGCGATCAAATATTGTGACATCCGCAAAATTAATCGGCTAAACTCTAAACTAGAACGGCGCTGTAGAAAACTGATGTGATCGGTATCGAGCAAATATTTCACAATTATTTGCCAGTGTCATCAATAGGTTTGTCAGACTGCCGAAATGCGCGTCCATATTCTAGAGCTTCCAGAAAAGCTGAGTCATCGGAGATTGAACCTATTAGTCCTTCGAGCCAATTGTCAGAGCTAGGCTTACTTTCAAGTTTATGCTGAAGATCAAAAACTACTTGTTCAAGGGTTATCAAGCGTCGTTCAAGAGTTGCTGTGTCTAGCATGGCTGCTCCTAGATTGAAAGGTATAATTTAATTGCATAGCGCAATAATTTGTTCTAGTCTAGCTAAAAAATTGTCATCGTATTCAAATTACTCTCTACATAAGCAAAAATAAGGTGCGTTACATTTCATTAACGCACCCTACAAGATCGGCGATCGCACTGAGAATGAGAATTTTATAAACTTCCCGTTTCTGGTCTTCGGGGAGTTGTTTGAATAAGTCGATAACTTGTTCATTGCTTAAGGTTAAGTTCGGCATAGGTCGCTTCTAGAAAATAGCATGATTAACGATTTTAACACGGGTCCTTAATGGAGAGGGTTTTCGGTTCGCCTACACCTTCCGGGCTTCGATCGGTTAGAATCGAGAAATTATCGGCCTAGAAAGTCCTTTCATCTTCGCGCTTGCCGTAAAATTATATCTTTAACTAAATGGTGATCGCTAATTAATTATCGTAGTAAAGCTTGAAAACCTGCTTGAATAAAATGAACATCTGAAGTTAAAGCGTCGGTAATTTGATTTTCTTCCATAACAATAAAAGACAAACAATCTACTAATCCCCAGCTTTTATCAGCTTTTGATTCGTAGAGCTTTAAGCCTTTTTGAAAAAGAGTAGAAGTGATAGTAACAACGAATAAATTATCGGTTTGATAGCATTGCTTGATAAAGGCAGAAACCTTAGGACGATTGTAATGACTAAGAGCATTACCAACCTCCATAAAAATGGCTTCAGTAACCCAAAATGCTGTTGCATTTTTTACATAGGGGAGGAACTGCATAGCAATTTGATGATATTAATCATGAGGATTGAGAATTGCTTGGATAAAGACCGTATCTAAAAAAAGTTTGGACTTATTCATCGCTTATATTTCTTTTGGGAGTATCATATAAATAATGATCGTGTTCCCTTGACCAATCTTCTGGAGCTTCATAGGTGCCAGCCATTTCTTCTAACAGTTCCCAAGCATTTTTATGGTTATTTTCTAGTGGATCTTCCCGAGAAATAATTTGGATGATGTAATGGGTATTGGGTTCTAATTCAATCTTTTCTTCGGGACGGAAAACCATTCCATCATAACTAACTCGTAGATTTTTTATCATAATGGATTGTTGAGAAGTAATTCGATTACGGCCTACACAGTGCCTTAAGGCTAGTGTAACACACCCTCTCAACTATAACTGCCGTGCGATCGCACCATCTTCTAGATGCCGATATTCTGCTAAAGATGGGAAAATATCAGTCCTGTAGGGTCAAGGTCGATCCTCGTGGGTGGGGAAACGGAGGGAATTTTCGGCCATGGTGACAACAGTAATCGTTTTTCCCAACCTATCGAAAAACTCGACACTATACCCCGTTTCTAATCCCTCGATTTGATGTTTTTCTACCAATTTCCCACGTCTCCTGCGGATAATCTTGCTTCGCGAATATCTTTTAATAAAATCCCATTGAGTAAAGTTCATAATTCATGGTTATTATTTCGATCTAAAAAGTCCAAAAAGTCTTTTGCTTTCACGATCTGAATATTTTGATATTCAACCAGTGAAAGAAGATGTTTGTCTCCCGTGATAATATGGGTAGCCTTGCCAGCGATCGCACATTCTATGATCATATCGTCATCGGGATCGTTGGGAACGGCTCTCAGTGTTCCACCTATAGAAACAATGCTAGAAGCCTGACAAATTTCCTCGATGTATTTTCTAACTCGTTCTTCAGGAAATTTGATTTTTAGTAGCAGTTTTTCGGATAATTCCTGTAAAATCTCTGGACAAGTGACCGATCGAATCAGTTTGCTTTGGGCTAGGGAAAAACAACTATTCGGGCTACCGCCTTTAGAAAGCGCAGCAGATATGAGAATATTTGTGTCGAAGACAACAGTATAAATCACTACTTCTCATGAACGATTTCATCGATAAATTCTTCTCTTTCGTCTTCCGTCATGGTATCCCAATCGTAGCCGCGTTCTGCTGCGACGATTTTTGCCTGTTGGCTTCCGTAATCGGTTATAGCTTCCATATTTCCCCACTGACGCTGGATGAGGAATCTAAATAGTTCCTGTTGCTGTGCTTCGGGGAGTTGTTTGACTAATTCGATTACTTGTTCGTTGCTTAAGGTTAAGTTTGGCATAGGTCGCTTCTAGACACCAGCATGATTAATCAGTTTAACACGAGTCCTTAATGGAGAGGGTTTTCGGTTCGCCTATCCCTTCTCTGCGTCGATCAGTTAGAATCGAGAAATTATAACAAATCTGGTTATTTTTGCATGAGTAGAAAACGGGTTTCTCGGAGAAACCCGTTTTCTGTGCGTTACTCAACGGATTTAGTATTATCGGCCTAGAAAGTCCTTTCATCTTCCCGCTTGCCGTAAAATTATGATTGTCTCTCTCCAAGAAGCTCAAGCCAAACTGCCCGAACTGATATACAATCTCAAACTAGGGGAAGAATTGTTAATTACCGATAATAATTTCCCACTGGCAAAATTAAGCCGATGATAAAGAACACTTACAAGACTTCGCGGAGTATCTGCCTTGAAATGTCTAATCGATAGCCATACTCTGCTGTGTTACACACTCAAGGAATCCCGACTCAGTAGCAGCACCCATCAACTTCCTAAAGGGTGGCATAAATCGACTAAATCCTTATCTGGCAAGAGTTCTATTGATTAGTTCGTTCTAGATCGAAAACAATTGACAAAATCGCATCAATGTCCTTCTCTATAAGGGTTTCATCCCTTATAACTCCGTCCATTGCATAGCACAAACCGAAGAACCCGTCAGATGGTGACTTTCTTAATAGATCCATCAATTTTTCGGATGGTAACTTTCTTAATGCATCCATCAATTTTTCGGTTTTCATTCGTCTTAAGTTTAAGCCAGAAGGAGTGATAAGAGAATGGTATGATGGTAACTTTCCTACTAGATCCATCTTTTTGGATGGTGACTTTCTTAATGGATCCATCAATTTTTCGGATGGTAACTTTCCTACTATATCCATCAATTTTTCGATGGGATATTGTCTATCTTCTATAGAATTTGCTTCTTCTTGTATTAATCCTACTTCTTCAGGAGTTAATATCAGTCCTTCAAGTTTCTGCTCCGCGTTCTTGATTGTTTCAATTAAGTCTCGGTGTTTTTCTTCGGCCACACTTAAGTCGTCATTGGTAAAAAGATTATTATGAGCTACTTTGTTTCTGATTTTATACAGTTTCTCCCAATTAGATTGAAAATTTCTGTCTTTAAATGATTCCTTAAAAAACTTATCATAGTTGCTTTTAATTTCTTCTTTTAATTTACGAATTGCTTCGGGAGTTTCTTCAAGCCTATCAATTTTTTTAATTAAATCCTCTTTGGTTATACAACCAGATGAAAGCTTGTATATATACTCACCTAAATCATTAAAATCTATCAGATAGAGTTTATTGTCAATATAGCTTGCAAATTTTGTTTCATTATTTTTTCTGTCATTAACTTTCCTGCTAAAATCTTGGGGGGCTTCCGTTTTCCACCAATTCACTCCTATCTTGGTTGTCATGAATTTCGTTATGTAGGCTCTTAAATGGTTTTCCACACGATAAATATAAGGATAAATTTGAACAGCAATCTGCTCAGAAATTTCGTCTTTTACTATATACAGTGTTTCTAATTTTTGTTCTTTGAAAAAATTTAAAATTGGAATACGTTGAGGTTCTAAACAATCATATTCTCCCTTTACAACAATTGAAAAACCTGTAATACATTTATCTTTGCTGTCTTGATCAAATTTAATTGGATTTACTGTAATTTCTATAAAATTATCCTTGATTTGGCGATTGTTACAATCTATTTGTTGTGTTCCCTTCCAAAATGAATTATTCGAGGCGAGAAGATGGACTAAATTATCAGGAGTTTTGATATGAGATTGATTAGAAGTGTCAAATGCGAAGATTTCAAAGGTGAGAAAATTGTTTTGTGTGTCCATTGGAATGACAGGAGTTAGGTCTATAAACAACATCTAACCTCTATTTTAACTTGTCTATTGAAAAAAAGGGGGCTTATTCAGCCCCCCTTAACCTCTAACTTCCGCCAATCCTTGCCACATCGCGGGCGTTGGCTTCAAAAGCCGCATCGAGGGCAGAATCGCCGGTTAAACCGGAATCTAACGCCTCTTTAATACACTGCAACATCCGCTTATAATCCTTGGGCATTACCTTAACAAACTTGGGCAACATTTCCGACCAATTTGCTAAAACCAATGCCGCTTTTTGACTTTGGGTGTAATCAGCATGGCGTTGAATTAACTCGCGTAAATCGTCGATTTCTTCCCCTTCTAGCGCCTCTAAAGCCACCATTTGGGTATTGCAACGAGTGGCGAAATCCCCCGAGTCATCGAGGACGTAGGCGACACCACCACTCATTCCGGCGGCGAAATTGCGACCGGTAGGCCCTAAAACAACGACTTTACCCCCCGTCATATACTCGCAAGCGTGGTCGCCAACCGACTCAACTACCGTAGTCACCCCAGAGTTACGCACCCCAAAACGTTCCCCAGCAACCCCAGAAATATACACCTCACCACTGGTCGCGCCGTATAAAGCCACATTACCGATGATAATATTCTCCTCGGCCACAAAAGTGGAACCTTTGGGCGGATAAACGATGATTTTGCCACCGCTTAAACCCTTACCCACATAATCATTGGCATCCCCTTCTAACTCCAGTGTCACCCCTTTGGGAACAAAAGCACCGAAACTCTGCCCCGCGCTGCCCTGAAAATGGAGATGTACGGTATCTTCCGGTAAACCCTCCCAGTGACGTTTAGTGATTTCGTTGCCTAAAATCGTCCCCACCACGCGGTTAATATTTTTAATCGGTAGTGTCGCCTTGACTTTTTCGCCTTTTTCAATGGCATCCTTGCATAAATCCAGTAAAACGGTTATATCCAAGCACTTATCTAAACCGTGGTCCTGGGGAATCTGGCAATAGCGTCCTACCTCTGCATCTACCTCCGGTTGATAGAGAATCGGAGTTAGGTCAATTCCTTTCGCTTTCCAATGTTCTACAGCCTGTTTTGGCTCTAATACATCAGTTCGCCCCACCATTTCATTTAAGGTGCGGAATCCCAATTCGGCCATAATTTCCCGCACTTCCTGGGCGATAAATTTCATGAAATTCACCGTATATTCAGGATCCCCGATGAAATTCTTCCGTAATAACGGATCCTGGGTCGCTACCCCCGCCGGACAGGTATTAAGATGACAAACCCGCATCATAATACAGCCTAACGTCACCAGTGGCGCGGTCGAAAAACCGAATTCTTCAGCCCCCAATAGGGTCGCTACCACCACATCGCGGCCAGTTTTCATCTGGCCATCGGTTTCCACCGCAATGCGACTGCGAAGATTATTTAACACCAATGTTTGATGGGTTTCTGCTAGTCCCAACTCCCAGGGTAAACCCGCGTGTTTAATCGAGGTTTGGGGTGAGGCACCGGTCCCACCATCGAAACCAGAGATTAAAACCACGTCAGCGTGAGCTTTAGCGACTCCGGCGGCGATTGTGCCGACTCCCACCTCAGAAACCAGTTTTACGCTCACTCTGGCCGCACGATTGGCATTTTTTAGGTCATGAATCAACTCCGCTAGGTCTTCAATGGAGTAGATATCGTGGTGGGGTGGGGGAGAAATTAAACCGACTCCGGGGGTGGAGTGACGGACTTTGGCAATCCAAGGATAGACTTTTTTACCCGGTAATTGACCGCCTTCGCCCGGTTTTGCCCCCTGGGCCATCTTTATCTGCAATTCTCGCGCTTGGGAGAGGTAAAGACTGGTGACACCAAAACGGCCGGAAGCCACCTGTTTAATGGCACTATTTTTCGAGTCTCCCTGTTCATTTGTCCAAGTGTAGCGCTCGGAATCTTCCCCCCCTTCCCCGGTGTTCGACTTGCCACCGATACGATTCATGGCAATAGCGAGGGATTCGTGGGCCTCTTTGGAAATGGAACCGTAACTCATGGCCCCGGTTTTAAAGCGTTTCATAATCGCTTCAATCGGTTCCACTTCTTCGATGGGGATACTTTCCCGGTTTTTAAAGGTTAATAGTCCCCGCAGGGTGAAGAATTTTTGATTCTGTTGGTTGACCAGTTGGGAATATTTCTTAAAGAGGTCGTATTTGCCCAATTTTACCGCTTGTTGCAGGGTATGAATGGTTTCTGGGCTAAAAAGATGGGCTTCCCCGTCCTTACGCCATTGATATTCACCGCCAATATCGAGGGTATGCACATTCACGTCCCGGTCGGGGAAAGCGTGGCCGTGTCTGAGTAGGGATTCTTTGGCAATAATTTCTAAATCGGCCCCTTCAATGCGGGAAGCTGTCCAAGTAAAATAGCGATCGACTACCGATCGATTTAAGCCAATAGCCTCGAATATTTGCGCCCCACGGTAGCTTTGCAGGGTGGAAATGCCAATTTTAGAGGCCACTTTAATTACGCCCTTGGTGGCGGCTTTTATGTAGTTTTTACAGGCGGTCTGGTGGTCAACTCCTACCAATAAACCTTCCTCGATCATACTGCCGAGGGTGGCAAAGGCTAGATAGGGATTAATCGCACCGCAACCATAACCGAGGAGAAGGGCGTAGTGATGCACTTCCCGGGGTTCGCCGGATTCCAGGACAAGGCCGACTCTGGTGCGGGTTCCCTGCCGGATGAGATGATGGTGTAAACCAGCAACCGCCAGCAGTGAGGGAATCGGGGCGTGATTTTTATCGATACCTCGATCGCTTAAAATAATAATGCTTGCGCCCGCTAAAATTGCCTCGTCCACCTCTTGACAAATTGCCTCAATTGTGCTACGCATCCCCTCGACTCCCGAAGTGGGATCGAAGAGAATGGGAATAGTCACGGTTTTAAATTCGCTATTGCCCTGTAAACGCGCTAATTGGGCGTTAGTGAGGATGGGAGAGTTAAGTTTAATCAGGTGACAGCTTTCGGGCTGCGGATCCAAGAGATTTCTCTCCGCACCGATAGTGGTGATGGGAGAGGTGATAATTTCTTCGCGAATCGAGTCAATCGGGGGGTTAGTGACTTGGGCGAATAACTGCTGAAAGTAATCATAAAGCAGTTTTGGGCGATCGGACAAGACGGCTAGGGGTGTATCGGAACCCATGGAACCCACTGCTTCCACTCCATCCCGGCCCATGGGGGCTAATAAAAGACGTAATTCTTCAAAAGTGTAACCGAAAGCGGTTTGCTGTTGAATTAGGGAAACAGCAGTTTCCGGTGGGGCAGTTTCCACCGTCGGTAAATCATCTAAATTGACTAAATTTTCGTTTAACCACTGGCGATAGGGATGAGCTTTGGCAATAGCTTCTTTTATCTCCTCATCGGCCACGATACGACCTTCTTTCATATCCACAAGGAACATCCGTCCGGGTTGCAGACGACCTTTAAAAGCGACGCGTTCCGGTTCAATGGGTAAAACTCCCGCTTCCGATGCCATAATTACTAGGTCATCTTTGGTGACATAGTAACGGGAAGGACGTAAACCATTGCGGTCTAACACTGCTCCCATCATCGTACCATCGGTAAAAGCGATCGAGGCCGGACCATCCCAGGGTTCCATCAAACAGGAATGGTATTCATAAAAAGCTTTTTTCTCATCACTCATCGATTCGTGGGCCGCCCAGGGTTCAGGAATCATCATCATGACAGCGTGAGGAAGAGAACGCCCCGATAAAACCATTAATTCTAGGGCATTATCAAAAATTAAGGAGTCACTACCCTCGATATTAATAACCGGCTGGATTCTTTTGATGTCTTCCCCGAACAAGGGTGAGGCAAACATCGACTGACGGGCGTGCATCCAGTTAATATTACCTCGCAGGGTATTAATTTCGCCATTGTGGGCAATATAACGGTAAGGGTGGGCGCGTTCCCAACTGGGGAAGGTATTGGTACTAAAACGAGAATGGACTAATCCTAAAGCACTTTGAAAGTCGGGGTCGTGTAAATCGGGAAAATAGTCACCCACCTGTACCGGCATTAATTGCCCTTTATAGACAATGGTACGACTAGAAATACTGCAAGGATACCAGTAACGATTAAAGGATTGACGACTGAGGTGGGAACGCTTGCGAATAACGTATAATTTGCGTTCAAAAGCCAGATCATCGCTTAAATGGGCATCGCGTTCGATGAAAACCTGTTCGATAAAAGGTTCGGTAGATTTGGCCGAATTGCCCAAACTAGAGTTATCCGTGGGAACATCACGCCAACCGAGAACTTTTAACCCCTCTTCGGCGGCGATTTTCTCGAATTCCTGGCGACTTTTCCCGCGAATTTCGGCATCAGGGGCCGTGTAGAGCATTCCTACCCCGTATTGTCCCGCTGCCGGCAAGGTAAAACCTAGATTACTGGTCACTTTCCGGAAAAATAGGTCGGGGATTTGGCATAAAATACCCGCCCCATCTCCGGTATTTTTTTCCGCACCGCACGCGCCACGGTGATCGAGGTTTAGTAAAATTGTTAAGGCCTGTTCAACAATATCGTGGGACTTTTTCCCCGTTTTATGAACGATAAAACCGACACCACAAGCATCATGTTCAAATCGGGGATCGTATAGTCCTTGTTTCCGTGGAGTTTGATTGTTATTCATTTTGTCTAATAGCCTAGCAGTCTGGAAGGGAATGGCCTAGAGGGTGAGCCAGAGTAGCGATTCTAGGTATATCAATTTTGTATCCAGACTGGACCTTCGGTCTTATATCTTAAGGAAATGTTTCGATGTGACAAGGGTTCCTCTCGCTGCTTTACCCCCTGATCGAGATCGCTTTTCCGATACAAGTTCGATCGCTCCTATAATCGAAGAAATACTCGATCGCTATCTCGATCCCGTTCGATTGATTCTTTCTGCTCTTTCTCGCCATTTTTTTGAATTTTCTGTAATTACCTCGCACATCGATCGGGCTTTTTCCGCCGCATCCCGTGCCATTTCCAGAATTTCCTCTAGTTCCCGTTCATTTAGTCCTGTTTCTTTTTCTTCCATCACCGTAAGCCCTCCAAGCGATTTTTAACCTGATCAAAAATGTCGGGGTGAAGACCGAGCGGAGCAGTTTGATTGGGACAATTCGATAATTACAAGAGGTCGTGACGTATTTTCCCGAGTACCCGCTTCAAAATCGCCAGATCCTCGCTACAAATCCGATAAATTTCCTCCGGATCGATGTCAAAATAATCGTGGGCGAGAATATTTCTGATTCCCTTAATCTCCGACCAGGGAATTTCCGGATAGCGATTCGCTAAACTCTCTGCCATTAGCCGATCGAGTCTTCTAATATTTTCACTAATCGCAATCAACATCATACTAATGCCATCCAATCGATCGAGTCCATCATCATCGGCGATGAAATCATCGGCTTTTTGAATCCGGGTAAATCGCCGCTCGATCCGGCGGATCGCCTCTTCAAGCTCTAGTAATAACTCGAATAGAAGCGATCGATCACACATAGATGGCCTCTCGATCGATCCGTGCCTTGAGGTAAGGATTCAGAGAATCCCGATAGCGGATCACGTCCACTTCCCGTCCGAATAGGTTCTCTAGTTCGGCTTTTAGTCTGACTCTTTTAAGCAGATTGGGGGGCATATATACCACTATATCTATATCGCTCGTCGGTCGGGCTTCCTCTCTGGCTACCGAGCCGAAAATGCCGATTCGATTGATCGCGTATCGTTCCTCCAGTTCGGGTTTCAGGGTTCGTAAATGTTCCAATATCTCGTTGGCAGTGATTTTATCTACCATCTAATTTACTCCCTTTAGTTAATCGTGCGATCGATCTCTCGATGCTAATAAAAGACTAAAACGGGCTGCCACAATCGCACAACCCGTTCCCAATCAATTTAATTTTTAGTCGGTCAAAATTACCCTTCTAGTTTCCGGCCTTTGCACAATAAACCCACCCCGGCAACGGAGAGTAAACCGAGAACCGTCGCTGGTTCGGGAACGGTGGTAGGAGCGGCGGGAGAGTAGGTTAGGGTTGTACTATTGACATCGACGACACCACTGAATCCATCTCCTGCTCCCGCGACAGAGAATACACTCCCCAAGCTGCCAGGTAAAAAATTCAGAGTCAAAGCTGCGGTCAGATCCTGAGCGGCAAATGAACTCGCGGTAATCACCCCGCCACTGACCGTAAAACTATTAGCCGCTACACCAATAAAATTCGCCAGAACATCAAAGGGGAGTGTGTAGCCCAGAGCGGCGGGAGCGGAAGTCACGATCAGCGAAGTGGCGGCATTTGTCCCGTCTCCGTCTGGTAGGGTGAGCGTCCCCTGTACGGTTCCGGAGACTAGACCGGTTACGTTACTGAAGGAGAAGTTAAAAGTGGCGGCACTGGCAACCGGTGCGAGGGTGGCGGTGGCTACCGTGGCGAGGGCGACGGTTAGGGGTTTGTTGAAGGATTTTTTCAGGGACATATTCTGACTTGAATTTGTTTAAAATCTAGCCAAATGTTACCCACCCCCCCCCCGATTTTGTCAAGGTTTTTGTAATTTATATTTATTATGCTTTATCTAGCTATTGATTACTCGATTGGGGATTGAGGGCGATCTCCCAAGAGAGCGGCGAAGTGGTGCGCTTTTCTGGGGTGCGGGGGGCGATCGGTAAAATTGACATACACTATAATTATCAGAGCGATCGATGTTTAAGTAGGTAGGCGTTAAAAATTATCAGATGCCCCCCTTATTAAGGGGGATCCCCCCGCCTATCGGCACCCCCCTTATCAAGGGGGGCAGGGGGGATCGAACCTAAAATCCATTTTTAATTTAATTATAACCAGCTACTT
>NZ_JADBTR010000116.1:0-8897 GCF_020246065.1 Microcystis sp. M144S2 | reverse complement strand
GGGCGCACGCGGTGCGCCCCTACGGGTTTTGGGGGGGTTGGGTTTTTTGGGGTTTTTTGGTGGGGGTTGGGCGCACGCGGTGCGCCCCTACGGGTTTTGGGGGGGTTTTTTGGGGGTTTTTGGTGGGGGTTGGGCGCACGCGCCCCTACGGGTTTTGGGGGGGTTGGGTTTTTTGGGGGTTTCAGGAAAAATACGTCGGTGTGAATTGCGATCGCTTATGATGGGAATTGATAAGAGGTTTTGTTAGTATTGCGGGAATATATATGACCTTTGATCCTGAAAAACATCATCGTCGTTCTATTCGCCTCAGAAATTATGATTATTCCCAACCCGGAGCATATTTTGTCACTATTTGTACCTACCAAAAACAATCCTGGTTTGAAGAAATCAAAAATGGGCAAATATACCTTAATCAATTAGGAAAAATTGTCGCTGATGAATGGCTAAAAACCTGCAAAATTCCACCTAATTTTAAATTGGATGAATGGGTTATTATGCCCAATCATTTTCATGGAATTGTTATAATTAATGATTATTCTGGCGACGATCAGAGTTTGGGCGCACGCGATGCGCCTCTAGATTTGGGCGCACGCGATGCGCCTCTAGATTTGGGCGCACGCGATGCGCCTCTAGATTTGGGCGCACGCGATGCGCCCCTAGATTTGGGCGCACGCGATGCGCCTCTAGATTTGGGCGCACGCGATGCGCCCCTACAGCAGAAACCGAATTCTTTATCGTCATGTATTGCGGGGTTTAAATCGGCGGTTACTAAACGAATTAATTTGCTTCGACAGAACACAGATACTCCTATCTGGCAACGCAATTATTATGAATCAATTCTTCGAGATGAAAAGTATCTAGCAGTTGTTCGAGAATATATTATTAACAATCCCAAAAACTGGCCAAATGATCGAGATTATCTGCCAATCGATCAACAATCACAAGAATTATATTTAGATTTGTTGTTTTAAGCGAGAATATAAAACAGTAGGGGCGAACCGCGTTCGCCCAGAGCCAATAATTAGCCCACCACCAATATCGAATTAATCAAAAAATTCAATTTTGTTTATCTGTAGGGGCGAACCGCGTTCGCCCACCCCCAATTATTAACCCACCACCAATTTCTGTAAGGTTTCTAGCTTTTGATCGAAATCTTTTTCGAGATTATCTAGCTTTTGATCAACATCTTTCTGGAAGGTGTCTAGCTTTCGATCAACACTTTGAATACTATCTTTAATTTCCTTAAAGACAGATTCGAGGGAATAGGGAATGGTTTCTGCTGTCATGGCGGTTAACTCCTATCAGTCGAGAGATAATGTAATTATTGATAAAAATCCTCTTAATTCTCCACTTCATTTTTTTCGGGAAATCCCGCCTCATCTTCTAATTTATCGCTGACTTCTGGCAGTTTTAGCAATATTCCAGCGAATAACCAATAGTAAACAGAAACAGGCTCGACGGAGAGAGGATAATAGTAGGGATTATAGCTAATAAAAAGTATAAAAATCCAGATACAGAGACCCCAATGCTTTAAAGCAGGATTTTTTACTTTTAAATAGGCTTTAAAGGTGAGAATACAGAGAATTGTCACCAGTGCCATAAAAGCGATAAAACCGACGATACCGATTTCGTAGAGGAGTTTAGCGTAGTAGGTTTCAATTAGTCTTATCCCTTCTTCTCCCACTATATGACGAGAGCCAGTGGTGGCTGTGCCTAAACCAAAACCAAAAAGCTGTAAATATCTTAAGGCCCACTGGATTTGATTGACTACAAAGTCAATGGGAGATGAATATAGCCAGCGACCGATAAAATTTAGCCCTCTTTCCCGAATAAAGGGAATTAACGTCACCGCAAGCAGGGAAAGCATCGCCACAATTCCCAATTTTAATGGTAACTTTTGCTTATTTTTGCTGGTAGCAATAAAAAGAACTAAATAAAACAAAGGTACTAGCAATAAAGGTAATCTTTGTCCAGAAACCAGAGTCGCAAGGAAGACTAAAACCATTGCCACCCAACCAGCGAGGCGCCATCTTTTTTGCGGATCACTAAAGCTGGCTGCGTAACTGATGACGCTACTAGATACTAAAAACCAACCCCATTGCCAAGGATCGGAAAATGTGCCGGGGAGACGAATTAAGCCTCGATCGGGATTATACAACACCGAACCGCCGACAAAACATTGAGCTTTCAAGCTGGCTTTGGCGGTAATATCTGGATAAAATTGGGTGTCGGATTTCGGGGCAGTAACTTCCAGTTGATTGAGGAATTCACTATCGGGACAGATACCTTGGAAAAGTAAGAAGTATTGAATTAGAGCTAAAACGCAACAGACTAAGATCATCACGATTAAAAGCCGATTAACCACGAATAAATCCCGTTTTTCCTTGATTAGATAGTAGCCACAGAGAACCAGGGGAATATAACCGAGGAGGGTTTTCAATCCCACAATTCCCACTTCAATTGCTCCTTGGGGCAGATTGACAAAAAGAAAAGTTATCAAGCTGATCGCAAGTAAAATCAAAGCTGTGATGAGAAAAGGCTTGATTTTGGGGCTTAATTGCTTAAAAGTTTTGGTTTTAATTAAAATTGCCGCTAAAGCAGGGAAATAAAAGGCATCCTTGGCGATTTTGTAGAGAGCATAGGATGGCTCTTCACCAATGAAGTTGCCCTTTACCTGAAAAACTCTCGCCACAGCAAAAGTGACGGTACTACTCAGGGGAAGATAGATGATTAGGGCTAATAATCCCAGACGGGGATGGATAAAAGAAGCGACCATGGCGGGAACCGCCAAAATTCCTAACAAGGCGGCTTTTTTGTCGAATACAATCCCTAAAACTAGACTAATTATTATGGTAGAGATCGCTAGTATATTTAGTAAGAGATAGTTCCTCTCTTTCATATCGTGCAGCTTTGAACAGGTTTAGGAGAAAGTGTACCGGATTTTTGCCGAGATTCTCATTCTCAATGGGGAAGTGGGGAGCTTTTCAGTTATCAGTAAACTGATAACTGAAAAGCTGATCACTGATTCAAGGCTGATGGCTGAGAGTTTCCCTTTGCTTCTTAGCTTTTGCTATACTTATGTAAAATTTTATTGATCTCGATCTTGACTCCGTGGCCAAAAATCCTTCTTTTCAAGACCTTTATCAAGCTGGAATCAGTGCTTTTGAGCGTGGACAATATCGTCTTAGTATCCAGCAATTAAATGCGGCTTTAGCCTTAATTTCCCTAGGATCCCGAGAAGGGGGTGAGATCCAAATTTGGTTAATTTCTGCCCATCAGGGGTTAGGAGAGGGGGAGAAAGCTAGTGAAATCTGTAAGCAACTTATTACCCATCCTATCTATCCAATTCGCGAACAGGCCAAGCGTCTCCTCTATATTATCGAAGCTCCCCGTCTCAAACGCCCAGATGAATGGATGACCAAGATTCCCGATTTAGAGAAACTTCCCGATAGCGCACCGCAATTTAAAAAGGGGACAAATAAACAGAAAAAAGAAGAACCCCCCGCACCCATGCAGTTAGAGCAGCATAAAAATACTGTTTTTAGCGGACTGGCGATCGCTATTATTCTGTTAATGCTCTGGTTTTTTGCTAAAAATAGCTAAATTACTTGACAATAAGCTTCTAATATGCTAACGCAGTTAGCTATAGCTCCTAAATGGGCGATTTCATAACCGTGGGTGTTTTGGGTGGGAAAACCTAAGCAAGCGGCCTTAGCTATATGACCGAATTTCATGGCAATGGAGGCATCGCTACCAAAACCACTAATAATGGCTAATTGTAGGGGGATTCCCGCCTTTTCGGCCGCTATTCTCAATTCTTGATTTAATTCCTCATCATAGATACCGTAACCATCCTGAGACAATAACACAGGACTGCTGCCATCCTTAATCGGATATTCAGGAGCGAGGGGACAGATTTCTAGGGCAATTAAAGCATCTAAGCGGTTATTTGCCGTAAAAAATAAGGCCCCTAAGGCTCCTACCTCTTCCTTGGCTGAGGCAACCAGATATATATCCACTGCGGGGTTAATTACTCTGGCCGCTAGTTCTAAAAGAATCGCCACGGAAGCTTTATTATCGAGGGTATAACTGGCAATGTAGTCTTTTAGTCGAAAGGGTTGTTTTCGGTGTTTTCCCACCACGACTCGACTACCGACGCGCACCCCGCAAGCGTCTAATTCTTCTGGAGTCAATTTCGTCTCTATCCATGCGGATTCCCAGTTGACGGGGGTGTTTTCCTGCTGCGCTTTTTGCGGGGATTGATGGGAAATATGACGGGAACCAAAGGAGAGAATCCCCGATCTGGTTTCTTGATCACCGATAATATCCACCACCCCCTCTCCGTAAATCCAGGGAAAAGCTCCCCCAAGTTGGCGAATTTGCAGACTACCATCGGGATTAATTGCCTTGATAATAGCGCCAATTTCGTCTTTATGACCAGTAATAGCGATTTTTTTGGTCGAATCCCGTCCTTTAATCTTGCAGATGACATTTCCCGCTTGATCTTGCCATGTTTCTAATCCTAACTCTTGAAAGCGTTCTAGTAAAAAGCGATCAATTTCCGTTTCCATCCCACTAGGAGAATGATGGAGGACAAGAGTGGCAATAGTGTCAAAGAGGTGATCAAAATCCATATTTGTCTTGATTTGTGGGTCGAGAGAGAATTATTATCGAAACAGGAAATCGAGAAGGTTTTACAGGAACAATCTTGGTGCAGCCATGGCTCTTGGGTGATTGCCAGTTAGCATTTAATGATTAATCAAAGGTGCAGAATTAGCCAGAAAACCCGCAACTTTTAGAGACTCTAGCACCGAATTGTCATCTTCTACCCAATAGTTTTGTCCTAAACGCACAAATTGACGCTGAGTTCCCGCACCGATGGTGGCAATAACGGGAACTTTTGCCTTTTGTTTGTCTCCCGATTGCAGAATACTTTTAAGAAGATTTTGACGATTTTGGTTGACGACATCTTGCAGCGATAAATTAACCATCACCATTTTAATGGTTTCGATCGGTTCCGCATCTTCGATAATTAATTGTACCCGATCATCTCGGCGATCCACTTTTCCCCACACCATTAAAGTGGCTTCCTCCACTAATAATTTTTGCAGACGTTCGTAGCTATCGGAAAAAACCACCGCTTCCGACTGTCCCGAGGCATCTTCTAGGGTTAAAAAGGCCATGGGAGTCCCTTTTTTGGTCATAATTTTCTTGACGGCATTTAATAGGACAATGGCACTGACTTTTTTTCTGGTTTTGTGTTCTTCCACGTCAGCTAAATTGATAGGAGATAGGACTTGAGCGGCTCTTTGTAAAGCTTTTAAAGGATGTTCGGAAACATAAAACCCCAAATGCTCTTTTTCCAGTTTTAACTTTTCCTGTAGGGAAAAATCTTCCACTGCGGTGGCACTGGGAGACTGTTCAAACTCGGACTCTTGCTTATTTTCTGTGCTACCCCCTAGCATATCAAAAATATTCATTTGACCACTTTCTTTCTCTTTAGTGCGTTTTTGCGCCCAAGCAACTACTAATTCTAAATCTTCAATTAATTGATGGCGATTGGGTTGAATTTTATCAAAAGCACCAGAATAAATTAGCGTTTCTAAAGCTCTTTTGTTGATCACTCGCAAATCAACACGCTCGCAAAAATCCCCTAAGGAAGTAAACTTTCCTCCCGTTGCTTCCCGCGCTTTTAAAATAGCCTCGATCGCATTTTCGCCCAGGTTTCTAACTGCGGACAAACCAAAGAGAATTTTGCGCCCAATCGGTGTAAAATGTTTTTGCGATCGATTGATGTCGGGAGGTTCGACATCGATATTCATTTTCTGACAGTTTTCTCGATACTTTTCCACCTTATCCTGATTATCGCTACTAGCAGTTAGTAACGCCGTCATATATTCCACAGGATAATTAGCTTTTAAATAAGCGGTTTGATAGGTGACGTAAGCGTAGGCAGTGGAGTGAGATTTATTAAAACAATTGGAGGCAATTAAGCCGTTGCCCAGCAAAAAATTATGATCTTTCTCTACACCAATATCGTAAACGGGTTTCCTTCCCAAGGATTGACGACTGATAATTTTAACCATATTAGTAACTCAACTCTCCAGAGATTTTTGTAACGGTGCTAATGAAAATATGGCATTTCTTTGCCAAATCAGGCTGCTAAGGGCAAAAAAATGGCTCTCTTATTCTTTGTGACATAAGTTTAACTTATATAAGAGCCATCAATCTTTGTGTCCTTTGTGTCTTTGTGGTTCGTTCTACTAGCTCGCCAGCAGGACTGTATCTTAGAATACATTTTACCCACCAAACCGAAGAGAGCCAAAAAATTACCCTATTGATGACTAAAGTGTACATAGCGTTTCCTGTTCGCAAGAGGTACATCATCGATGCGGAAAAGCTTAATTAGCTAAGGTTTAGCTGTGCCACACAGGTGTGAGCAATGCTATATTCTACCCACAATAGGTTACGATCAATGTTAACCGAGGAGAAAAAAACAAGAAGAACTAGACTTCTTGAATGAGGTTAGCTGTGGTCCTTTGCCACAAGGTTTAAGACACCTATAAACAGCTTTTACTAATTTCTTTGCTAGTCCTACTAAATTTGGTTAAAGGGTAGCAACCCAAAGCGGGAAAAAATGCAGCAGTTGAGATAGCAAAGAAACCTTGCCCCTGAGGGTAAGAGACTATATCGTACCTTGACGAGAGGTCAGCACTGGGTAGTTCACGGATTGTGTTATAATTATTGCCAAGCCGTCAAGGGATTTGAAAAGGAGTAACACCATGAGTCTATCTTCAGAAGCCTATCGCCAAGCCCTCGTGCGGGATGGAGAACGGCGCTATCGCGAATGGCACCAAAATTATCACAACTACTGCCGTCAATCAACGGCGGAATACCAAGCTCGTTGGGACCAACAACGTCCAACAAAGCCTTGGATTTCCTCGGAAGCCTACCGCCAATTTTTAGTCAAAGATGGGGAGCGTCGTTTTGCGGAATGGCATGGCGAGTTTTTAGACTATCAAAGACAATTTCTGGCCAGTCAATCCACCTAAACGGACGTCAACCAATCCGCATTACAGCAATCTCTGAAAATAGTGGCTACAGTCCACAAAGAAATAGCTAATACCAATTTTCAATAGTCGTGACTAACATCTGAAAGTGCAATTCCTTTCTCCGAGAGGGATTGCGCTTTGAAATGATCAACTAAGTCTGTCATTACTTTTGAAAAATGATATAAAGATGAATAAGTCCAGAATGCAAGACTTATCACGAATGCAGCCAAGAATTCAAGATCAGAAGGAATAAGAATCCTGTCAACAAATGCTGATGGGCAGTCAGGAGTTTAAGCTTGTGGAGAGACTGTAAGACTGGTTGGGACTCTCTCAAAAAGCAGGTTTCTGTGAAGCAAGAATTTCCCATCACACATCTTCGCATTGTGATGGCTAGATTGTCAAGTCTGTCCACCCCTGGTCCCCGCAAATAACACCTAAGATAGCGATCATTAAAACTAAAATTTCAATACATTCGTGCCTTAAGCACCTAAAAGCTTTGCAAAGCAAGGCTTTTACTATTAGTTTATTTGTCCTGTGTCCATCAAAACAGGCTCCAGCTACCCTTCTGAGTCGATTATAGCTAGTCAAGGGTATCAAGGGTAGTCGAACAATCGCCAAGACTACCTTGGGGTAAGAAACCGTTTGTAAATTAATGTAAAAAGCTCGCCAAGTCAAGGTTTTGGCGATTTATAGAGCAAATGAACTAAAAACTCAGTATCTTTGTCAAGTAAGGACTTTGGCGATTTAAATACTTGTTTACAAACAGTTTCTAAGGGTTTGATTATTTTTCTTGGGGGGGTAAGTCCAGTTATCCCCCCAAGGTTCTTGTATTTGTCTTGTTTTTAGGTGCGCTCGCCCTGCTCTCCCAATGGGAAGTTTTGCTTAGAAAAAAGGGGAGCAGCAACGACCTTAACCCGCCTTTTCTGAGAATTGACTACATTCATTAATCACAAAACTGAGAATTAACTACATTTCTTAACGAAAAAATCGAGATTAGCTATTGACACCGACAAAAAAAGGGTGTTATTCTTCATATGCTGAAGTGATGAAGGCAAAAAAAACAAACAAGTTTTTGAATCCTCCATGACTTCAGCACCGTACACTTTCTATGAAAACAACAAAAAGGTCTATTACCATGGCAGTTGAAAAAACTAACTCTTCCTCTAGCTTGGCTGAAGTTATTGATCGTATCCTTGACAAAGGTATCGTTATTGATGCCTGGGCTCGCGTATCTCTCGTCGGAATCGAATTATTAGCGATTGAAGCTCGTGTAGTTATCGCTTCGGTTGAAACCTACCTCAAATATGCTGAAGCCGTTGGTCTGACTCAATCTGCAGCGGTTCCTGCTTAAGGATTGAGCCCAGTGAAAACCCTGCTGGGGCTTCCAAATTCTTAGCTTTTCTTTGATCCCTATTGAGTTTAGTTACCCCTCTCTTGGGGCGCAATAGTCTATAACTGATCAAGTTGACACGGCAACGGATAGCGAAAACAAAGCTAGACCCATACAAGTTATTTTTGTAAACGTGATTTTGTCCTTTGTAGCTAGGTTTACCCCCTATCACCAGAGTGTGAGACTCACTATTTTTCGGAATAGAAAGTCATTTTTGGTGTGGAAGCCGCGCCCCTGAGATGCGGTAGTTTGATGTATCAATTTCGGGATCAGCACTGTAAACTTTCTATACAAACAACAAAAAGGTCTATTAACATGGCAGTCGAAAAAACCAACTCTTCCTCTAGCTTAGCTGAAGTTATCGATCGTATCCTTGACAAAGGTATCGTTATTGATGCTTGGGCTCGCGTATCTCTCGTCGGAATCGAATTATTAGCGATTGAAGCTCGTGTAGT